>JAJYPW010000031.1 GCA_021795055.1 Thermoplasmata archaeon | reverse complement strand
ATTGCAGACGCCCCTTCTATGTGATCTGCATCCAGATCGAAGATCAACTCTGCGCCCTGCCAGCCCTTATCATTCATCTTCTTTTCTAGCGGGAATTTATAGTAGGTGCTGGAATAATACAGGTGTCTCGGGATCTTCTCAAAAGCAAACTTTTCAATTTCCTGGTGGGTCTGGAAACCCATGTGCCTTACCATTGTGCCATCGAACGGTATGTACCCTATCTCCCTCTTTGAGATCTGATCGGGTTCCACAGACCTGAAATTCCTGTAATATCTTCCAAAGAGTTGCTTCAGGCCAGCGGTTCCGTTGAACTCAGGCATCGGAAACAAGATTCGATCGTACGCTATAATTGTATTCAACATTGGCGTGGCAACATGCTGTGAATATCTGCTGTTTGAGTAGCCGGTATTCACTCATTCAATGGACAATCAGTCCATGTTTGCCGGAGATCATAACTGCATTCCCATGCACAGCCCACGTTGTATGGAACATCCCGTCACATAGATCCCGATACCTATTCCGCAGTACATGAGCACACCTGCGTTCACGCCTGAAAGTGATATTCCACTTCCCCGGGTAAGGAGGGCGCGAGGATCTCTCAAACCGGGAAACTGACGTCCTGCGACAGGGGGATATCGTTTCCGTAGTTGATGGTGACGGTCTGTCTCTTCATATATGCCTTCCATGCATCGGAACCACTCTCACGCCCTCCACCGGTCTCCTTCTCCCCCCCGAAGGCCCCGCCAATTTCGGCGCCCGCAGTTGCAGTGTTTACGTTGACTATTCCGCAATCGCTTCCCCTTGCGGAGGTGAATTCTTCCACCTCTTTCAGGTCATTCGAGAAAATTGAGGAAGACAGCCCCTGAGGGACGGAATTGTGTATCCGGATGGCTTCTTCGAGGTTTCTGTACTTGAATACATACAGTATTGGCGCAAAGGTTTCCTTCCTGACAATGTCCATGTCAGGGCTTGCCTCAACTATTGCAGGTACCACGTAGTTCCCGCCTTCGAATCCGCTGATCTCTGCCTCTGCCCCGCCGAAGATGGTCTTTCCACCCTGTTTTCTGGCCTCTTCTATAGCATTCCTGAACTTTACTACGGCATCCCTGTCTATCAATGGGCCTACCAGAACGCTATTTTCCAGGGGGTTGCCGATTTTTGCCCGTCTATAGATGTCCTTAATTCTATCCATGAACTGCTCGTAAACTTTCTCGTGAAGTATCAGCCTCCTGGTGGAGGTGCATCTCTGCCCTGCCGTTGCAAGAGCACCGAAGGAAACGCCCTTTGCTGCCAGCTTCAGGTCACACTTGTCGGAAACCACTGCAGCATTGTTGCCTCCCAGTTCCAGGATACTGCGCCCCAGTCTCCCCGCAACACCCTCTGCTATCCTCTTTCCTACGGGAACTGATCCCGTAAAGGAAATCAGAGGCAGGCGCCTGTCTGTGGCCATCATGTTGCCCGTTTTCTTTCCCTCTCCTGCAACGAGGAAGAAGATTTCCGGTGATTTTAGTCTCTTGATTACCCTTTCTGCCACTTTCGTAATAGCAGCAGCAGTCAGAGGTGCCTTAGAAGACGGCTTCCATACAACCACATCGCCGCACACGGCAGCAATCAGGGCGTTCCATGACCAGACTGAAGCCGGGAAGTTGAAGGAAGTAATCACGCCGATTGGCCCAAGTGGGACATATTGCTCTATCATTCTGTGCCTGCCACGCTCGCTGGCGATTTCGAGCCCGTACAGCTGCCTGGAAAGCCCGACTGCAAGGTCCGCAACGTCAATCATCTCCTGGATTTCGCCTTCACCCTCGGTCAGGGTCTTGCCAACCTCTATGGAAAGAAGCCTGCCCAGATTTGACTTGTTCTTCCTCAGTTCTTCTCCTATCTCCCTTATTATGGAACCACGCTTGGGCGCAGGAATGTCACGCCACTTCAGGAATGATTCCTGTGCGGCCGAAACCACCTTCTCATAATCATCATCGCTAGCAAGGGTTATCTCGGCGGTTTCTTCTCCGTCTATCGGAGAGATAGATGCGATGCTCTCCCTGCCATGGGTTTCAGCCCAGATTCCATAATATGTGCCGGAATTCAGCTTCCCCAGTCCCAGGGCACCCAGAACGTCCTTTTTCTGTGACTTTGTATCCATGACTGGATAGCTGTCAGCACAAATTAAGGTTTTTTCTCTTCCAGCGTATTTCTCATTGTATCCAGGAGTTTCCTGAACTGAACTTCACTCAGTTCTTCAATTCTCATATCGCCAAACTCAGGAGGAATCCCTGGAAAGACGTTTTTCAGTTTCTTCCTCTTACCGGCAAATGCTGTCCGGAGAATATCCTCATATTTGGCGGAGTACACCTTTTCCTTCTTTTCAAATCTAAGTATAATGGAGTCGACCTTTGGCACCGGCTTAAAGAAAGTTCTGGGAACGTTTCTTATTCTTTCGGCATTCAAGTTGAGGTAAGATAAGGCTGATATTCTCGAGAAACCCCTTTGGCCCGGTAGTTTCAGCAATTTTTCTCCGAACTCTCTCTGGAACATGAGGACCGCATACCTGAAGTTGGATTTGCAGAGAAGTTCGAAAAGTGGTGATGAAATAGAATAGGGGATGTTGCCTGCTATCCCGTCTGTATTCAGGATTTCAGGAAAATCAAGAATGTTGCCCTTCACAATGGAAAGTCTCCCTTGACCCTCTTCAGCGCTGAACCTCTCGCGCAGCGCATCAATAAACCTGTGGTCGGTCTCCACTGCCTTAACGTAATACCCCATATCGAGGAGGAACGCGGTCAAAATGCCTGTGCCTGGCCCAATCTCAATAACTTTGGAGCCAGCCGGGAGGGAGAGGGCACTAGCCTCGGCACGTGCCACCGATGCATTCCTGAGAAAAACCTGGCCGTACCGCCGGTATAGATCTGGCATTTTACTTTGTGGTGAACATCTTATACTTTCCGGAACGATCTCCCATCTCCTCGATAATTCTGGCAACAATCATTTTCTCTGGGTGATGGATGGTCTTCACCCTGTCGGTAAGATCCTTGAACGACTGGAAGGGAGCCTTCTTCCTTTCATCGAGTATGTTCCACATTGTTTTGTTTCCCAGACCCGGCAACAGTTCCATGGAATGTATGCGGGTGTTGATAGGCTGCGACTTGTTGAAGAAATCCACAAAAAATGGTTCCCTCTCCTTGACTATGGATTCGAGCACAAAAGGCAGCTCGTTCACAGCAGCGCTTGAAAGTTCTTGGTAGGAAATTCTCCTCCTAACGCTGACTATCTTGGTTCTCATTTCGAGGTTCATGCCGATATATATCTTATCCCCAACGGCAAAAACCGCATTCTGCTTTGGAACCAGCTCCAGGAGCTTGAATTCATCCTCGCCGATAGCCTCGACGACCGGGGTATGATGATATCCCTTTTCTTCGGGTCTACCTTGCGGCAGGTAATCAAGCACGTAGGCATATTCTTCCATACAGCCCGCCTCTTACAGTTCCTGCTTGATTCTGTCCAGAATCCCGTCTACCTTTTTCTCGTCAAGCAACAGGGA
The DNA here is from genome assembly GCA_021795055.1 of Thermoplasmata archaeon. GTDB lineage: Archaea > Thermoplasmatota > Thermoplasmata > Thermoplasmatales > Thermoplasmataceae > JACWAH01. The sequence continues at coordinate 5,086 of JAJYPW010000031.1, read as the reverse complement.
ATAAGAGCTTAAGATTGCCGTAAGCTCTTCCCTGGTTTCAGGAGAAACGTCCGCTATCTTCGTGGCCACATTCACCGGGACCCCGATTTCTTTCTCAAGATCCTTTATAAACTTCTCCGCGTCCTTGATTTTGACGAACTTCTCTATGAACTCAATGGTTGAGTTTTCAAGGTCTGTGAGTTCTCCCTTTTCCTTCAAAAGAGAAAGTACTTCCGCCTGAGAAACGTATTTCTTTTCCATGCTCCAGCCTCACGAAACTATCCTTTTCAGGTGAACCGGTGCGGCAATTATTTTTTTTCTGACGGAACCGACCTTGACCTCGAGAACATAGCATCGCCCCTGCTTTTTAACAATCTTTCCGGTGCGTCCCTGAAAGTTGTGAAATGGCATTCCGGAATGTATTGATGGGTTGATTATCACAGCAGCCTTTTCCCCGATCTCAAATTTTCTCATTATACTGCTGATTGCGGGGAAGCCCTTGTCTTTCAGGTCCTTTGTCATTTTCATTCTTGAACCCGATCTCGGCCCATGCGACATTTTTGCCATCTATTCATCTCCTCTTTGTATTCCGATCACGTCCAGTTCCAAAACCGTCAAAGGCGAACCGTATAGTTCCGAGAGTGAGGGCTCTGTTCTTCCTGAATCCCCAGAGATCAATTCCTTGATGTAAGTCCCGGATTCAGCGGTCATCTCAATAACCGCCTCCCTCCCGTTGACAGACATCAGCGATGAGTGTTTTACCGTCCTCTGCCTTATCAAGTCGGATCTGCGACTAGCTACACGCAATGGAGTTCTTTGATATATAATTTTTCCAGTCAGTAATCGCAGGGAATCGTACAGTTTTGCTTCATTGATTGGATCTCTTGAAGATATCCTCGATCTGTAAGTCTTGAGATTCTTGGCCGATTTTATTTTTTCGATCGTGACGTGATCGCAAAATTTGAGGTCGTGCACTTCAACCATGGAGGAGACATTGATTCTGGATTCGAGTGCCTTCAGTTCTGCATTCCTTGACCTTGGGCTTTCGATTTCAATAACAAATTCCCTGCCATTGCCAAGCATTCTCACATCGACATCTTCCCTGCCGGATCCGTGGAGATAGAAATTGGTCCCGCTGAACGCCTCCATCGCAGGTTCTCCGATCAGCTCTTCAACGGATTTCCCGCTATGGTCCCTGTGTATCCATCTTGTCTGAGGTATTCCTCTTTCCAGTTTCATATATGTGCCGTAAATGTAAACCGGCCTCAGTCGATAGTTGATCTGATCGTACCTCAGATCAACCGTAATCATGACGTCTGGGTCATCGAAGCTTACCTCCTTGCCAAGCCTTTCCGACAGTAGCTTGCCGAGTTCCCTGTTAAAGTCCTTCTTGATGGATTCACCGGTGACGGAAAGAGTTTCGAAAACGTGCTCCTCAAGTTCGATCAGGCTCCTTTCCATTATGCTGCCTACAAGAAACGTCGAAAATTCCGTATCCTTTAGATCCTGCGCAATTTTATCACAGTATCTGTAAACATCGTCCAGAAGGCCATGGCACAACTGACATTCTTCCCACGCCTGCCTCTCGAATCCTGTTATGATGTCGTATGCAAATGTTATAGCACGTCCTCTGGTAGCGTTTCCCTCTATCTGGATAATGCCATAATATGCCCTCCCAATGCAGCGCTGGCAGAGATTTTCCAGTATACTGACCGGGGTGGTGTCCCAGGCATTATCTGGCAATAATGACTTTTTCAGTGTTGGGTCTTTCCTTGACAAAGACTCTGGATCCGCATTCACACTCGATCTCAGCAGTTCCGTAAGACTTTTCCAGCGGTCTTCCGCATCTTATGCATTTATACAACGGTCTCAGTCTCCTGACTTGTTGCAGCGACAGCCTGAGAAGGATTGTAAGATCCGCCTGCGAATTTATAGTCGCAGTGCTTGCACTGCCAGATCCCGCTGGCGACCCTTGCTACCTTCTTCTTTCCGCACGAAGGACAGTTATAAAAAGCTATTTTCTGCCTGTAAATGTCGTTCCATGCCTTCTTGAGCGGAACGCCATACCTGGGCCCGAATCTTCCGCTTGCTCCCACCTTTAAGGTTCTTCTTGCCATGCTATCACTTAAGGTACTTTTCCCTCAACTGTTTCCCCACATCGATTGAAGTGGATATAGCCTTTTTTATTTCATCAAGGGTAAACCAGCCGTTGTCTCCCTTTTGCATTGCCCTTATCCTTCCATCCTCTGTGGTTGATACTGTGATTCTCGCCTGGGATATCTGCTCTTCTTCGAGGTCGGGGTCAACCACAATGTTGTCGCCGATCTTCACCATTGTCACAGAAACTGGGGTATTCCTTACCGGGAGCCTGAAATCCTCCTTTCCGGCAGCCGAGCCGTTGACCACTGCTGACCTAAGTGCGGCCACCGCACCAAGTGTGCATGCATCAATGAGATTTCCGTCAAAGTCCAAGACATCTATATCGATGAAGACAATCCATACTTTCTGGGCAGGTTCAATGACAAGAGCCTCAAGATCTATCATCTTGCTTTCCCTTATTCCCCTGTCTACCACCCTTGCAACCTCAATCGCGGATTCGTTGGGCGGACCTGCTTCGAATGTGGGAAATGCCATGGGAAGAAGTTCGACGTTTGTTGTGAGCACTCCCTGGTTAGGCGTATCCGGGAAAGGCGATCCTGCTTCAACTTTGACGCCAGCGACTATCCTTGTTTTTCCCAGTTCTACGTATGCAGATCCTGGCGCGCGCTTCACGTAATCAATCTTTATTTCTGCACTCCGGAACTGATCGGGGGTTCTTCCGTCTCCCCTTTTCCCTTCCTTGAGTTGTCTAAGTATGTACCCTTTCTTTATCTCGGACAGTATTCCAAGCTCGTCTCTCGGCATTTTACTCCCCTCCTCCGCCTTCCACTTTAACCCTGGAAGAAAGCGCGTTTCTCTGTATCTCGTTTATTCTCGGTATTGCGTTCATTATCATTGAAGTGGCGGTGTCAAACTCCTCCACCGATAGATCGCCATCCATTTGCATCAGGACTATTTTCCCGCTTTTTGGAAGTACTGCAACCGGAAGGTCAGCCTGGCCAAAGTTGTCCTCCTCTTTTGAAAGATCCAGAACAACTTTTCCATCGACCTTGCCCGCAGTACATCCGGTGACAAAATCCCTCATCGGGATTCCCGCATCGGCAATCGCGACCGAAGACGCTGTGAGACCTGCAATCCTGGTTCCTGCATCTGCCTGGAGTACCTCAATGAAAACATCTATCTGCGCCCTGGGGAACTGTTCCACCATTATCGCTGCGCTAAGCGCCTCAGAAAGCACCTTGGAGATTTCTATGGATCTCCTGTCAGGCCCTGGTCTCTTTCTCTCATCTACGGAGAATGCCGCCATATTATACCTGGCCTTCACTATTGCCCTATTTATATCCTGGTTGTGTTTTGGATATGCTTCGCGTGGACCATAGACGGCCACAACAATCTTGTTTCCACCCCATTCAATCATGGCAGATCCGTCAGCTCTCTCAAGCACGCCTGCCTCTATCCTGATTGGCCTCAGGTCCCCCGCGCTTCTTCCGTCAAGCCTCAGTCCGTTCTCGTCTATCAGTTTGATATCACTCTGCGTTCCCAACTATTTCACCCTTCTTAGATTCCAAAAGTGCCTTGACCCTGTCTGTGAGCCCGATTGTATGTGCCTCGTTCTTGACAAGTTCAATTGCCTCAATTGCTATTATCACGTTTCCCGGTGTGCCATCCAGCCATATCAGGCCGTTCTGGCCGACTATTATCCTTGTAAAGGTCATGTCCTTGATCATGTTGACCATAGTTCCATTTTTCCCTATGATTCTAGGGACTTTTGGCGCCTGGATCGAAACGATCGTACCCCCCTCAAGTTTCCTCAGGCCTACGTCCTTCAAAGTCAGCCAGCTCTCCTTTATCTCATTGAGGGACAGCACCTTGGCAATCATGTAATCGCCGGTGTTCATGTACCTTTTCAGGTCCCCGGGATTGATTCGCCATGGCGCATCGTTCATGTGCAACAGTGAAGTGTAGGGGGCGTTTATGTCTACGATCCACATCGATGGCCCGATTTCTATGACCTTTCCAATTACCCGGTCACCCCTTCTTGGCATGTACGTTCCCCAGAATGGCACTACATCCACAAACTGGTCTGATCTCTGTATGGTGCCGAAATATGCAGAGCAGAACTTCGACTCTCCGTTCTTGTACAGGCCGTTTCTCGCCTTAAGGTCGCCAAGGCTTACTTCATCTCCCGGGAGCACTACTTCTCTTGTTTTCATTATCTCCTCTCCAACATTCACGGGAAAAAGACTGGACATTAAATTCCAGTTCAATTATTCGTGATCCATTTTTACAAAGTATGATAATTGCCATTATAAGGGTTCACTTTCGATCCGAACAGACTGCATCCGTAATTCAACGCCGGCAGGGTGACGGCTTTTATCGCAGCCCGCTTCACTCAATGCTTTTCATCCATGCTGGATTCCATGCGATTCTGGCAATCCTCTCCCCAATCAACACAAAACAGGTCCGGATCCCACTTTATATACATTTTTCCAGACAACCTAACATGTTCGGTTAGCTGAAAATATACTATCGCGAATTGATCCATTCGTATGAAAAAGCTCGAGCAGATCTCCCGTGAAACTTCTGGAAGCCTGTTCCTCCTCGGGAATGAGGCCATTGCAAGAGGAGCGCTTGAAGCCGGGGTCGGTTTTGCCGCCACATATCCCGGTACTCCCTCTAGCGAAGTTGGAGAGACTCTTGCCGATATCTCGCCTGAGGCGGGAATTTATTTTGAGTACTCTATAAACGAGAAAGTTGCCGTTGAACTTGCTTATGGTGCCGCGATTTCTGGGGTAAGATCTCTCGTCTTCATGAAGCATGTCGGGCTGAATGTCGCCTCGGATGTTCTCAACTCTATAAGCTACACCGGCGTTAGGGCCGGGATGGTGATCATGACTGCTGACGATCCGTCAATGTACTCGTCGCAGAATGAGCAGGATAATAGGAGATATGCTGAACTCACCCATCTTCCCATGATAGAGCCATCATCTCCTCAGGAAGCGAAGGA
>JAJYPW010000030.1 GCA_021795055.1 Thermoplasmata archaeon | reverse complement strand
CGTACTTTTCCGGATTGTCCTGAATCACTGCAAGTATGCCGTCCCTGTTGCCAGTGCTTGCTATTGTTGAGAGATCCAATACACCATCCATTATCCTCGATCCGGATAGACCAGATCTGGCATCATCGTATAGCTCACCGGAGATGCCGGAATGCCAGTGATAGCGCCTCGCAAGCCTAATCCCTGGGTTCATGCCCTGCTGGACTATGGACCAGGTATGCCCGTCAGTAACCATGTACTGGAGATAAAGGTCGAAGGAGTCCTGAAGCAGGTTGTTATCAACCCTGGCAACATCCCTTGAAACGATGAATGCTTCTTCCATGAATTTACTTCCGGCCACTTTGCCGGCTTCCGAAAACTGATCCCTTATTGTTGAGAATCCGTTACCTTTCGCCCCTATAACTATCAATCCATCGCCATGCGAGGCATAATACTCCTTGAGGGCGGAAAGAAGCACCGTCGTTGTCCCACTCGAATTCCAGTCAAATCCTGTAGCCAGCGCGAACGAATGAAACCAGAAAGGATCCGCAAATTTTGAGATCAGTTTTTCAGTTCCGAATTTTTCCGAAATAAGATCGCACAATATTCCCCCGAGCTGAACCATCCTCCTGAACAGCCTCTCGGGAGGCTTCCCGTAATGGAGCGGGAGAATTGCAGTGCCTGTTTTGGGCATCTGCTATTATCTAAAAAGGGATAAATTACTTTTTATCGACGGCTGCGGTTTCCTGTTTTTTCTTCTTCATCTCTGTATAACCGCATTTACCGCAGGTCAGCCTGTCCTTATGTTCAGCCATGAAGGTACCAGGGCCGCATTTCGGGCAAAATTTCCTTTCCCTTACCAGTTTTCCATTGTCCAATTTATACAATTCCCGTTTAAGCAAATTCAATCACTCCTTCTTTTCCTCGGTCTTGAGCCCATTCCTGAAAAGCTCGTAGTCCGGCTCGTAAAGCATGGCGTTCTCTTTGCTCTCGTAAATCTTTGCGTATCCGATCGATTCAGGCTTGCCGGTTTCCTGGACAGTCCTGTCCACAATCACGAGTTCCTTTTCTGCCTTAAAATTCTTGGAGAGGATATCCCTGATCGACTCACGTTTTGGTGTCGATTCAGCATCGTACACGAGCTTGTAGCTTATCTCCTTCCTCTTCAAAATAACGTTATCCTTTACATTGGTTATCTCAATCTTGACCATCGGTGACCATCCTTTCGTATATACTTCGAACCCGAATGCGTGCTTCTTTATTAACTCTGATGTAGGCCATTCCCCTGTCAGGTACGCCGTATGCTACCACCGATCCTGTTTTTGCATACATCACGGCGGGAATTACCGCCAGATCTTCCTCTCCGACGACTTCAATCCTTCCATTGCCCTGAGCGTTCAGGACGTCCAGGATTGCATTCATCAGGTCATCTGTGATGCATCCCTGCGGGTTTTCTATGATGATGGCGCCTTCCCTGTGCGGGTAGCTCCCTGACCTCTTTGTCTTAAGATCGACTATCTCTAATTTGGGAACAGCCCCAAGTTCCTCAAGCACGCCACTCGTAAAATCCCCGACGCTAATCAACGGATACTTGCCAGCCTTGTTGATCAGTTGCCTTGGATCTATGAGGACATGGGTGGCGGATTCCACTGCTTTGCGTGTTTCTATGTCAAGACAGCGCTTACTGCCTGACCTTGATTGCATACCTTCCTTCTTTGGCTATGCCGGTTTCCCTCGCTATCACTGATTCAGCTACATTCTGGATAAAGATAAAGCCATACCATTCGCTGGTCAGTTTCTCGTCTGGATGGTCCGGACAGGTTTTTTCAGAAGTGAGCATTTTGCATTTCTTGCAGGCCTTCAGTTCAAGCTTCATTTTCCACCCGGTTCTCCTTTCTCTTCCTGAGCCAGTCCAGTTTCCCGAGGCCCAATTGCTTCATCGTCAATCCCACCTTGGAGTCGCCTATGAATGAACTTGGAAGACTTAGAGCGACAATTTTCACCCTTACCCTGTCTCCCATCTTCAGATCCCGCTTGGTGTCCTTACCTATGAACCTCTGGTTCGCAAGATCAATATCGATCCTGTCATCCATTATCTGGCTTATGTGCAGGAGACCTTCAAATGGTCCAAACCTTACAAAGGCCCCGAATTTCTGGACGCTGGTCACGTATCCCTCGACTATCTCCTGCATCTCCGGCATATAGCCGATTGCCCGGAACCTCAGTGTCTGGTATACCGCGCCATCCCCATGGACAATTGTACCTTCCCCTATTTTCTCTATGGAACTTACCGATATGACGAAACATCTCTTGGAAACCCCGTAACTGGCAACCTCTGCATCCCTCAGTATCCCTTCCAGAGATGTCTTTGCAACTCCCAGCAGGGCATTATCGTAATCCAAGCCAAGTTTGTCTGGCGGCACCCTCGCTATGAATTCATCCTCTATCTCAACATACATTTATCTGCACGCTTCCGGTAAGGGCTTACCTGGATCTGGAAACCCTTCAGCCTGCGATATGAACTTTGACTAAATAGTTTTATCCTGTCACAAGCATAGTCCTGGACTTCAAAAATTCAAGCAGTGCATTCTATCGCCCTGAAAGGCTGTTTCCAGTTGCCTTTTGGCAGTCATTCTCAAATTTGATATTGCCATATGCGGGAATGTGCTGTACTCGCAAATCCAAACAGCCGGATCAGGTGCCTATTTATAAGTCGCCGGATTCACAATCATAATGCAGCCGGTCTATAACGAAGCACACATGGAACTCAGGGAAACGGTACGGGAATTCGTGAAGAGAAAAGTTCGTCCCATAGCATCCAGGATAGATACCGAGGATTATTTTCCTGAGCAGATTTTCAGGGAAATGGGCAGGCTTGGTCTCCTTGGGATAACAGTACCGGAAGAGTACGGAGGATCCGGCATGGATTACGCTGCGCAGGCATTGGTAGAGGAAGAACTAGGGTATGTTTCACCCCCTCTTGCCCTTTCATATGGGGCCCATTCAAACCTGTGTCTTGACAGCCTTTACAGGAATGGGAGCAGACAGCAGAGGGAGGAGTTCGTACCTAAGCTCTGTTCAGGCGAATGGATTGGGTCGCTGGCTCTCACCGAACCATCTTCGGGAAGCGACGCCCTGGCCATGAAAACTGAAGCAGCCAGCGATGGGGACGGCTTCCTGCTGAATGGAAGCAAAACGCTTATCACAAACGCCCCATATTCTGATCTTTTCTTTGTGTATGCACGCACCGGTAAGGGGTATACTCCTTTCGTTGTCCTATCCGCGGACAAGGGATTTTCCAGGGGAAGCAAATTCTCAAAGATGGGAATGAGGGGTTCACCGACTGGCGAGATTTTCTTTGATTCAATCCGCCTTGCAAGAGATCGAATTATAGGAAAGGAAAATGACGGGAGAAATGTAATCATGAACGGCCTGAATTCGGAAAGGGTGATACTTTCTTTCATATTTCTGGGGCTTGCAAAACGTGCACTGGAACTTTCCATCAGCTATGCATCGGAAAGGAAACAGGGCGGTCAGGCCATTGACAGGTACGAACTCGTTCAGGAAAAGCTGGCATACATGTATTCCAGGTACAGGGCAAGCCGTTTTCTGTGCGAGGATGCGCTTGCAAAACTGAAGGAGAGCAGCAAGGACGGGCTGAGCGCAGCCACTGGCATTCTTTATACTGCTGAATCTGCTGAGTATATCGCCAGGGAGGCTGTTCAGATCCATGGCGGTTATGGTTACCTGAGGGACTTCGAAGTGGAGAGACTGCTGAGGGACGCTATCCTTGGTCAGATCGGAGCAGGAACTACAGAGATAAGAAAACATATTGTAGCGAGGGAACTCTCAAAGATCTACCTGCACAGTGGAGAAATACCTGAATAAGAATGATATGCGTAAACTGTGGAAAGGAAACACATTCGGAAAGACCGGTATGTGATGAATGCCGGATCAAAGCCCTCGGCGTAAAAAGGAAGGGCATTCTCAATCTCGTCACATGCCCAAAATGCGGGGCGCTGAAAACATACAAAAGGTGGCTCTATTCCGCAAAGAAGGAAGAGATAGGAAAGTCAATAGTCAAACTTTACTATGGAAGGAATGCCGCAATACGGATTGAGGTTGACAATGACGAGATTGATCTATACTCTGAAGACGGGACCGTCGATGCTGAGGTCTCAGTAATAGTGGATGATTCCCGATCGACCTTCAATGACGAGATACCGTATAGCATAAGCAAGGAGAGTTGCCCGCGATGCAATAAAGCTACTGGATCCTACTTCGAAGCGATTGTGCAGATCAGAGGGATCACCGGAACTTATTCCCCCTTGCTGGACAGGGTTTTTGATCATACTGCCGACATATCTGATCGGACCAGGCCGAACATAACCAAGGTTACCAGGCGCAGTGAAGGGCTTGACGTATTCTTTGGATCTTTCAAGATAGCAGAGGCGTTTTCCAGAAAGTTGACCGACCTTTATTTTTCATTGTACTCTGTTACCAAGAAATTGTCAGGCAGGTCAAACGGCCTTGATCTTTACAGGTACACTTACCTTGTGAGATTGGCGGATCTTTACCGCGGGGCAATTGTGAAGATATCTGAAAACACTTATATAGTGCTGTCCATCCACAAAAGAACCATTGCACTGATGGGATTGCCGAACAGGAAGGTTATTGTGATGGATCCGGCTGAGTTTTTCTCCTCCAGATTCAGGGTAATCAATAATGAAGGGAATCTGGAGCGGTATACCCTGATGTACAGATCAGGCGATGAGTTGCAGATAGTAAGTCCGGATGGGATGAATACCCTGGCAGTGAAAGGAACATACGATGACGACCATGTGGATGTCGTTTATTACCAGGGTGACTATTACGCGCTCCCGCCACAATCCGTGAAACATTAAGACAATCAACGCTATCCGGTACGAGATGGCTATCAGTGCAGAATGGGAAAAACTCACCAAGGTGATGATCCACAGACCAGGCCTTGAGATAGAATATGCAATGTTATCCCCAAGGTCATTTCTTTTCGAGAGACCATTCAACACGGCACGGGCAAGAAAAGAGCATGACGGACTGGCCGAAACCCTGAGATCGGAGGGGGTTGACGTAATGCACCTCCGAGACACTTACATAAAGCTTGCCGATACCAAGGAATCGTTCAGGAGGGCGCTTGAGGAGAAGGTAATAGAGAACGTCATGTTTTTCGGCGAAGTATCGGACGTGGCAAAAGCAAAAAAGGAGTTTGCCAGAAACGCGAGTGAACTTGACTCATCTACGCTTTTCGAGATCCTGACGCTTGAGCCCTCCCTTGATCTAAGAAAATCCACCGATGGCGGCATAAGCTATCCTACGATATATTCCAACATCCCCCTCGCGAACCTCTATTTCATGAGAGACCAGCAGGCCGTGATGCCGGCCGGAATGGTCATTGGTAACATGAAGAGTCCCCAGCGGAAAAAGGAGATTGAGATTACAAGTTTTCTCTTTGAAAAAGGCCTGAATTTAGAAGGGATTTTTGCCATAACTGGGGAAGGGACCCTTGAAGGTGGGGATTTCATCCCGGCAGGAGATTACGCACTTTTTGGGACTGGAAACCGTACCAACATTGCCGGAGTGATGCAGGCCATGAATTCCGGGCTGCTGCAATTTGACACGGTTTATGCAGTTGAGAATCCGGTCTACAAATTCATGGAACCTTCGCCAGACCCGATGGTGAATATGCACCTCGATACCTATCTCAATTTCCCCTCGTCCAGTTCTGTTGTCACTTCTGCAGACCTCTGCAGGAATGCTGCTGTAAAAGTTTTTCACAGGAGCGGAAAATCATATGAAAGTGCTGGTTCTGAAAAACTCATTGACGTAATAAAGGAGAAAGATCTCAACATAATCGATCTGTCGGTGGCGGAGCAGTTGAGCTATGCCTCCAACTTCCTCACTCTGAGGGATGGCAGGATTCTTGCGATAGATACGGGAAAGGTCATCAGGAGGCTCCTGGAGAGGGATGCATTCAGGGGAAAGACACTTGACGTGGTAAAAGAGGCATACAACAGCACAGGCGGGAAGAATATGTTTCCCTCGGGAAAGGATCTCAGGGAACACGGAATAGATCAGGTAACGCTTGATCTGCAGGAGCTAACAGGAGGTTATGGCGGTGCACATTGCATGACAGCTTCCATTGAGCGTATCTGAAGGGAAAGGTTTAATTTTAGGCCACCATTCCCATCGTACTTCCAGTGCGCGTTTGGCGCTAGAGGGATTGAATGGCTTCAGAAAAATCACAGAAAAAGGGAAAGGACAAGTGGAAAGAGAAAACATGGTTCACAATTGCAGCTCCGCCTTTCATGGGCGGAAAAGAGATAGTCAAATGCCCTGGAGCTTCGCCTGAGGTCATGGTAGGGAGGAGAGTGGAAGTTCCGGTATCAGACCTGACCGGTAACGTGAAGAAGGGAAATACCAAGGCTATTTTCAAGATTATATCCTGCAACGGACTCGAATGCCAAACGACTTTCGATGGCCACTACGTTGGGGACGATTACATAAGGAGACTCGTTCGAAGAAGGAAGGACCGGATAGACATTATCGTGAAAGAAGCGACCAAAGACGGGTACAGTTTCGTGATCAAGGCAGTGATAGTGATAGACGGAAAATTGAACGCCTCGAAGCTGGCCAGCATTAGAAAAGGCTCAGATGAATTCCTGAGGAACAAGATAAAGAGCCTTTCACTTGGTGAACTCTCAAATTACGTCATTGGTGATGAAATTTCCTCCGATCTGATAACAGTCAGCAGGCATATATTTCCCCTCAGAAAGGTAGAAATCCGCAAAACGGAAAATCATGGTCCAATTGCTCAGGTAGCCGAAACAAGGCAGAAAATAGAAGAACCTCAGGCTCCGGCATAACCTGTCTTTTTTTTGAGCCGGGGTGGCTCAGTTGGTAGAGCGTCGGACTCATATGCCGGAAGGCTGAGAGATCCGAAGGTCTCGGGTTCGATCCCCGATCCCGGCACTAACGCGTTCATACTGGTTAAATTCCATTCTGCTGGTCACCAATGCACCGTTATTATTCAACACCTGACCTACAATTTTTATCGTAGGACAATGCAAAACTTTATAAGGCAAATATCAAATAGACATTTTGCAACAGAGATATTTGTGTATAATCATATTATTAAAATAATAGTAATCTATTAAATTATTTGTATATAATTCGATAAATTAATAACTGTTGGAACGATCCCAATCCATGGAAATATTAATCGAAAAAGATGAAGAGGAGGTGTTAAAACCCATGACCGGCCCAATAGGTGGTGGATCACCAATCTTCTGAGCGTTTCAGTATTCGCCCATGAACATCTTAGTCATGCTATTGAATTCTTTAATATAATCAGGAGAGCGCAGCCAGGAGATTATTTTGTCCTTGGTCTGCCTGATTAACAATGGATCATATTTCTGTATTTTCATCACCTTGAAAATTTCAGTAAAATGGCCGATCATCTCATTCTTGAGATGCACAATATTTTCATTTCTTGTGGTCATCAGTCTTTCAAGAGCCCATTCAAGCCCTGCTTCGTTCTTTGTTGCAATATAGTAGTTGCAGAAAGCCGTATAAACTGCCGCCAGGTGATTGATATCGTTCGATTTGAGAAAATACCCTTTCGCCTCCTCAAGCGCCTTAACATCATAGTCACCTGTGTTTCGCAGGGCGTTAAGGGAAACGATGCCAAGTCTGGACAGGTGAAAAACCACGCCATTTCCTGTTACCTGCGAAAGATCCATGGCGCTCTGGAAGTTATCCAGTGAATCCTGGTACCTGTCCACAGCCTTCATAATCAGGGCCTTATACATGTAGGCGTACTGCAGCAGGAAATCTTCCCTGAGATTGTTCAACAGGTTTATCCCATCCTCTATGCTGTTTGTGGCCTCCCATATTCTTCCTGATTTAAGCATTGACAGGGCTATGTTGAGCTTCACCTTGGCAATACCTGGCTTGTAGTCGATTTCCGTATATTCTGATAGGGCGTGTTCAAAATTTTCAATCGCCTTTTCGAGTTCACCAAGCCAGCTATGGTAATTCCCCAGTCCCATGTAAGAATTCGCAACGCAAAGGTGGTCATCCATGCCAGCAGCATCCTGCAACGCCTTCCTGAAGTATCTTGGTAATAGCTGGTTCTGCCCGGAATAGAATGCCTCTATCCCTTTCAAACGGTAATACCTCCCGAGGTTAAGGGAGTAGAATTCCTGCTTCCTGAGGTCATCAATGATCTTTATTGTCAGTAGGGATTCGTCGATTTTGCCTGATTCATAATAACCGGAAGCCAGCTCAACTTCGTAATTCGCGAAGTCCTTTTTAGGGTTTGAAACTTTTCTGATCTCCCTGCCAGCTTCCGTCAATAATGGGTTTTCTTCATCCTCTCCGTTAACCAGAACAGGAATTGGCGTGCCTGTATTTTCCGAATATACCAGGACTCCGTTCTCCGCTTTCTCCAATCTTGCATAGCCAAGATACCTGAGCACCTCCAGGAAACGCAGTTTTTCGTCATTCAGGCTGCCATAACCGGATTCTCCCCCGGGTGGCTCAAGAGATTTGAGCCTTTCGCAAATGGAATCGAGGGCATCAGATGCTTCGACTATCAATGGCAGTATATATAAAAGCATTAATTAAGCGTTACAGTTTATTAAAAAGATGTTTGTGTTGTGAAGACGGAATATACGCTTTCCTGCCATAAATTATAAGGGTTGTGAATGCTACCTCTTTGACAGGAAACTCATGCGGCCAGTTAGAT
>JAJYPW010000029.1 GCA_021795055.1 Thermoplasmata archaeon | reverse complement strand
GGGCATCATAGTTGTTGGAATGCTAGTGGTTTTTACTCTTTATTCACCTTTGCACTCAATACTTGACACATCTTCTCTAAGACTTCAGGAATGGCTGATAATTGTGGTTGCGGCCATATTGTCAAGTTCCTGGATGGAAATTCTGAAGTATTCCAAGTATAAGGATAAAATCCTAGAAAGTGGAGATAAGTCTTCATCAATCTCTGCGTCGAGAGGTCAGAGGTAATGAAAAATTGTGCTTAACTTGCAGTAATAGTAGAATAGCAATGCATGGAAGAATCAACCACTATGAAATGTCCTGAAATTTCATAAGGGGCTTTTTGTATACTTTCTGCTCAATCATCAATGTCTTTACGGGAGCAATCCCAAGCAGGCTGGATGTAATTAACGACCTCTTTGAGTTGAGAATTTCCTGCAGGCTGATCTCAATGGAACAGCCGGCATAGGCAATTCACAGGCACTCTTTACTTCTACGGAGTCGGAATGCACCGTTACGGCCGCTACCGGGTTCCAGACAAGGGTGGAATTTCCTCATGGGGTTTGGGTCCCAAGCAACACAGTTCCTTGAAATGATTTCTACAGAACAGGAAAAATTCTTTGGATGTCACCAGAGCCAATTCTAGACTATTTTTCAACCGTAATCGTGTGCATTTTTACGTCCTGATCAGCTCTCTATAGAAGAGTCCTTCTACGCTTCTCTATGCCCGTATCGATTTACTTTCTAAAACACTTGTCCTCGAAATAAATAATAGTGGTCTAAACGGTACAAGGAATGCACAAAGACACCCTGAATTCGAACATAAACACTATAAATTTTTCCTCAACGTTAGAAATATTATTCAAGTAGCCAGAAGACAGCCAGTCAATATAGAATGTTAAAAGGACATTAATGAGTCAGTTTCGTCTGACAAACGCGCTTTCCAAAGGGCAGGATTATAATTGTAGTGAAGACATTTTTAAAGAAAGATATATTGACTGCATATCATGAATTGCACAGTATCAGCCAAGAGGCTAGTTCCTGGAATTATAGCCATTGGGATAGCCTGTACATTTGTTCTGCTTTCATTTTCGATATCTGCAGTTCCTTCACACAGTAATTTGACTTTAGTCAAACAATCCTCAACAGACAAAAGTGTCGCGAATTCCAATTCATCCATGTTAGAGAACAGCAATTCCACAGGCATTGGATATGTTAAGTATACTCTGATATTGAATAACAATTCACTGGTCTACGGGAATGTTCAGAACGAGGAAAATGGGATTAACCCGATAGGTGTAGTATTTGATCCGTTAAACGGATATATTTATTTCGTAGGAAGAAGCTCAAACAGTGTAATTGTTGTCAACGGATCAACTAACAGCATCGTCGACACGATCCCGGTAGGTCGGGAACCGCAGGATGCAGCATTCAGTCCAATCAACGGATTCGTTTATGTAACAAATCAATTGCACAACTCGGTGACTGTTATCAACGGAACAACAGACAGGATAGTTGCAAACCTGTCTGTCGGCGACGGTCCAATTGGGCTGGCCGTAGACAGTGCAAATGGGCTCGTCTATGTTGCGAATTTTGCTTCAAATAATGTATCGGTGATCAACGCAACAACAGACAGAACGGTTGCAAACTTGATAGTAGGTTCCGATCCAATCGGAGTGGCATTTGATCCGGCAAGTGGAACCATGTATGTCATGAATTACTTATCAAACAACATCACGGTGATCAACGGAACATCTAATGAAGTAATCAAAAGCATACCGGTAGGTCAATCTCCCGACTGGGCAACATTCGATCCGGGCAATGGATATATTTACGTCGCAAACACCATTTCGGGAAATATCTCAGTGATTAACGGAACGTCGAACAGCGTCATTAATACCTTTAATGTTCAGGTAGGAGGCCCCAATGGAATGGCACTCTGTCCATCAAATGGATATCTGTATGTAGCTAGTGGTAGTAGTAACCAGGTCAATGTTTTCAACCTAACCGCTGATAAATCGTCAACCGGCATCACTGTCGGATCTGATCCACAGGAAGTGGTATTCGATTCTTCTAATGGATATCTGTATGTTTCAAATTACAATTCCGGAACCGCCAGCATTATCTCCACTGCCGCTCAGACATTCAAACCGTATTCTGTAACATTCACAGAGACTGGGCTCGAGGCAGGCTCTATCTGGTATGTTAACTTCAATGGAATGAATAAATCATCAACTGCCAGCACCATTACATATTCCGCTATCAATGGAACTTACCCTTTCACCGCGGGATCAGTTAATGGATATGGGTCATCTCCTGCTTCGGGCAAAATAACAGTGAAAGGAGGCGATGTAAGCCAGGGGATATCTTTCTCACCATCCGGCGGATCGCAGCCTTTTGGTTTATCTGGCACCGAAATTTACATCGTTGGAACAGTGGTTGCAGTTGCAATCATTGGCGTTTCCGCCTTTTTAATCATCAGGAAGAGGAAACAAATTTGAGAAATCCCTCTTCTGGATTCTTGGCTTTATTTCGAAATGATTCTCTTTATACTTTTTGTGAAACCCTGAACTCTTCAATGCAAACATTGGCTCTGGCTCTGATACAAGTACACCCTTAAGGCACTTCTATTGCGATAATGCTAATCCGTGTACTATGATTTAGGCTACGAAATTACACAAATCATATCCCCGGGGAAGCATTTCTGAAGTACCCTGGGCCTGGGAGGGATCAAGCAGTTCAATTTTATTCCCATACTAAGTTATATCCTCCCACATATTACAACTCTGTGGCAAGAAAGATAACCGTTAACATGTACATGACGCTCGATGGATACGGGGAGTTCGCCAAGTACCCTGGATCAGATGTAGAGGAGGAAGAGCCAAATGATTTCTGGAAGGAAATGTGGATCAGCAGATACGAATCGGTAGATACCATCGTGTTCGGCAGGCGTTCGTACGAGGGACATGCACAGGTTCATGGTCTCTCGAAAAGAAAACCGACAGATCCAAAATACATGTTTGATTATTCGCGTTTTCTTGAGAAGTGCAAGCTGGTAGTCCTCAGCAATACTTTGAAAAACGCGCCATGGGGGAATAGTCGAATAATGAAGGGGGATTTATCGGAGTTGGTCAAAAAGTTGAAGGGTGAACCCGGTAAGGATATCATCGTCGAAGGCGGCCCCTCCCTTGCTCATGATTTCATTCGTTTGAGATTGGCAGATGAGTACAGGATACTGGTTATGCCGGTAATATTCGGACGTGGCCCTCATTACTGGGGCCCGATGGAGAATCAGGAGACCTTGAAGCTCATAGGTGTAAAGATCCTGACTTACGGCGAGATGATCCTTCATTATGAAAGCGTCCGGTAGATACTGAGGTTCCCCCAGTCCATTCGAACACAGTCACATGTATCTGGCTGAAGGGAAGGCAAAGTTTGCCGCAGAATGCAATTTGCCAGTTCAAATGTCCCATCCAGATAACCTTTCTTTAGGGTTAGAAAAGGGGTATCAAGTGTCCGGAGAACGGCCCGACATAGTAAATGCAGCGAACTGCTGTTCTGATCACTCTATAGATGCTGGAGCATGCATCCTATGCTGTATGGCGTCATATTTCTGTTCTTGGAATAAACGCTGATATACGGAAATAAACTGGACACTTTTGATTTGCACCATTTCATCTTTAGAGAGAAATAGTAATCACCGTGCAGAAATAAGAAGCATGGCGCCAGCCACCGTCAGTTCCAGGAATATAACCTCGACAATTCATACCGTAATCACCACCGCCCGAGCCGGAAGGGAAGAGGTCATGTTTTTGCTTGAAGGAATCAGTAACGGGCAAAGCTTCAGGAAAGCCCTATACTGTTGATTATTCCTCCAGAATTGCCATCCACCACCAGTACGATTTTGTTCCCTTTATAATCAAACTTGGCGAACCATACAGGAACATGGAGTAATTCAGGATCCGAAACATCGGAGTCTGACTTTATGCTCCTTATCATGTGGTGGGTTTCGTGGGCTTTTTCTGCCTGAATCTGCTCAACGTTCGTTTTTGCTATATGTTTGGCTGAATCCTCGCTAACATCACCGTTGAGCACCTTAATTCCCTTTGATATTCTGCCAGCGTCAAACGGAATTCGTTTATCCAGCCCAAACGAATAATCTCTCGGCTGGTACTGGTTCATTGATTTTACTGCCACTACAGGATGATTGTAGTTTTCGTTCAGCGTATACGCGCGAATGGTACCGCCTCCACCATAACCTCCTCCGCCCATCATCATCCCGCCGATCATAGTACCTTCCACTAGGCCCATGCCTAGACCACCGCGCCCTCTGCCTCCTCCAAATGCACCTCCAGCCAAGCCAATTATTGCGGCCGTAGCCGCAAACTTGCCTGCCTCAGCAGCAGCGTCAACAGCGGTGTAGTTTGTCCTGGCAGAAACCGGGACAATCCAGTATGGGATATAACCAAGGTTCAAGGTTTCCATCTTGGATTCCTCTTCAAGGTGTCTGTGCAGCAGACCGCGATCCATTTTACCCTTGATTGAGGAAATTGCCATATCCTGTGTTTGAAGGACTATGGGAAGCATTGAATGCTTTTCTATGCTCTTCCATCCTTCGCTGACAAGGGAAACAGTTGAGCCGCAATATTCGCACGAAATCACCATTTCCCCAAACTGAGGTTTGATCGGTGCGCCACATCCCGGACACTTCAGTTCCTGGACTGCTGATCCAGCCAGAATATTGACGGGAGATTCAGACGTAGAACTTGCGTCAGATTTGTCTGCACCAGCTGGAGTCTGTTTAGCACCACACTTTGAGCAATATACCGCATCGTCGGGAAGTGTAGCACCGCACTTAACGCAGAACATTGTGGCTCACACCCCCTTCCCGCAGCTGGGACAGAACTTTGCATTTGCATCCATCTCGCTTCCACAGTTTGGGCATTTTTTCTTGCCTCCAATATTTTCAAGATTGTTTCCGCAGTTCGGGCAAAATTTTGTTCCACTTGCGACCGACGTTCCACATTTTGGGCACGTCAATGCCTGGACCTGCATGCTGGCGCCGCAGTTGGGACAGAAATTATTCCCCGCAGGGACCACTGATCCGCACTTAGGGCAGTTTCTTGAGGGAGACTGCTGCATCATGTTGGACATCTGCCCGGAGAATGAATAACCCATTCCGGCGCCTGCCCCGATACCGACTCCAAGCCCGGCTCCGATGCCGGCTGTTCCAGACGAGTTCTTGGCAGCGTCAACCATTGCCTGTCCCGCCTGGTACTGCATATAGTTTACGCCCAAAACCGACATTTCTGATCGCGTATTGACCGCCTTCTGCACTTCATCGGGAAGGCTGATGTTGAGCTGCTGTATTTTGTCTATTTCAATTCCATACTGCTGGAAATTGTCCGGTGAGAGAGCAAGTACCGCCTGCTCAATTGTGGTCAGATTTGACGGTAGGTCTGTCACTTTCATACCCTGGTCCTTCATCTTTCCAAGGGCGGAGTATAACAGGATCACGATCTGTTCCTTTAATCTGTCTTCAACTTCATCAGACGTCTCCAGATTTAAGGAACCCACAAACTGGCTTATGAATATCTCCGGGCTGGATATTTTCCATCTGTACTCCCCGTAAACCCTGAGGCTGACCACACCGAATGTTGGGTCCGTGAACTGGAATGGCTCAGCGCTTCCAAATTTGCCGTCAATAAACCGCCTTTGAAGGTAATAGACTTCAGCCTGCTGCTGGACTCCGGAAAGAGCCTTCACCAGCGGGCCCACAACCGGCGCATTGATGTCCGTAAGCGCATATCTGTTTGGCTGGTCGAAAGTGCTTAAAATCTTTCCGTCCCGCATGAAAATGGCTGTCTCGTCCTCCCTGACTACAATGTTGTCATTGAGCCTGATCAGCCTGGGCACCTTCCACATGGCATTGCCTTCCTTGAACTGTGTTTCCCATGCGATGGTGGTGGATCCGAAAAGGCTGCCTCCCTTTGATGGAATATCCTTTGATTTCCTTCCGATCATTGCTGTTCACCTGCCGTGGTAAGAAGTATCTTCTTTACTGCTAAAATCCTTTCATTCCAAGAAGCCTTTGCCCTGTCTACCTCCTGCAAAAGATTTTCAAGCGATTTACTAAGATCATCAGAAGAAGTGAAGTCGCTGAGTTCCCTGATCCTTTCTGCATTGTTCAGGAATTTCAAATCGTAATCGTATAATCAGGAAAGGGAATCCGGCCCAATTCGAATCGTTGGAGAAATTCCGGAATATCCCTGCTGAGAATGAAGTATTTCTCCCTGGAACTGTTGCACCTTAGAAATCCCTGACCCAATGACCGTAAGTTTACTGAAATTACCGTCGTTTACCAGTTTTGCCCTCTCCTGTTCCAGAGAAATGAGCGACTGCTGCAATATCCCCGAAATCTGGCCACGCAGAAGTTCATCCGCAGCTCTGAGATCTTCAAGTCTCCTGTAGCCGCTGTAACCGGGGACCAGCAACTGTATTCTTTTGAGCAGTCCCCTGCTTTTGTCGACGTCCTTCTTTATGTCAGGGCCATCAGGTGTCATATGGCTGCATTAAACGATTCCCTATTAAAGTATTTAGCGGAATTCTATGAAACTGTTTTCCATTATATTACGGCAAACCGCATTAAAATCGCTCTGCCTTCACTGTTCATGATCCCGCTCAAGATCGTCGTTATCGGTTAACTCGGTGCATTGCCTGATCGATCTTCTGCCAGGGATGAAATATTCAGATTAAAAGAGAATATGTTCAATGCGTTAGGTTGAGAAAGAATATTGTAGAAAGATCGGAAGAATTCTTGTTTTGGAATCATCCCAATAGTGGGCAAATCCAGCAGGGGTGTTGCCATTCCCAATCTAAAAGCCAAAGAGGAGTGAGGACCTTATGCACATTTATTTAATCGAATATCCGGAGAATCGGTCGACCGTAAGAAAGCGCATGAAGGCAATGAAGGTTGAGAACGCAACGGCAAGGATGGCGCAAGTTCCGGAAATTCTTCTCACGCTGTTAAGTGTCCCACGTAAATATTTATGATTTTTCAGACCTCACACTTTTCATTTCAGGCCGGCAGAGAGGGCCCGGTGAGTCACTTTATCGTGGAACGACCGCAATGTTGCGACAAATTTCCACTTCTCCTGGCCTAGGGTTAGAATGTAATGCCAAACACGTGTTTCCGAAAGTGAACTTCATTGATCCCATGTGAGCTTTTTATAAATTCCGTCATAATCACGATGCACACAACTCTGATCAGTTACCGGTATCGGAAAAATATATTAATGGCTGAGTAAATAGACTATTCACTAGTGGGGATAACAGGTGGAAAAGGCAATCACATACATTGTCATCGCCGTAATTGCTATTTCTTCGGCTGCTATGTTAGTTCACCTAAATTCAACTGACAATTCGAAATCAGTAGATTATTCTCAGTTAAACGCTGAGGTCCGGTCATCTTTGATGAATCTAACGACCGGGAGTTCGACATGGGCAGAATATAATGGAGTCCATCTTAATGCTTCAGCAATCGTTAATCATACAATGCAGAGGTTCTATGTACTAGAAAATCTCACCAGTTTTAAGGATTACTATTTGAATTACTCCGAAAATTTCTCTGTTTCTATGGTAATGAGCTTTAACACGAGCCAGTTCAACAACACTGATCCCAACGGACTAAACTTGGATTACGCATATTTCGTGTTCAATGACATAGCTAAAATAAAGCAGCCGGAAAATGTTAATGTCCAACAACCAATGCTGCTTGAATCCATAGAATACTCAATCAATCTGGGAAATGGGCAAATATCTGGTCCCTCAATATTAAAAAACATTGCAACTTATAACTAGAAGAGCTACATATGGCATCCAAAAATAATAATTGGCTGCAGTTTTGCTATTTATCCCACCGATCAGCCGATTGTATATGGCCTGGCTTCCCGATGGATTCCAGAATAATATCCATGAACCCGTGCTTGTCCATGTTGTCGAAGCATTCTGTTATGTCTGCGTCTATTATGCTCTCACAGCCAAAGTTAAGGTATTTAACGACCTCGTCGACAGCATCATGAGCAGATTTATTCAATCGGAAATCTAACGAATACGACTTGAACTGTGGTTCGAAGATCGGTTCCATTATGATCTTGATGGCTGTCTGTGTAATCCTGTTCCTGACTGTGGGTATGCTTGGCGGCCTGCTTCCCATTCTTCTTGGAATAGGTGCTCTCTGATCAATCAACTTCCCCGGATACAGAAGGCAGAAAAGGCAGGTATAATTGTCTTTGACTGTTGCTTAGAGGCTTGAACCAATTCTAAAAATTGCTCGAATAAAAATAATCACCGCAGTCTGTTCCTTTTTAGAACTGTAACGTTTTTCACATTCATTCAGACAAATATCCTGTCAGAAGAAAAAGGATTTTTAACTGTTGTCAGTGAAACCACTATAGTCCCCGGTCCCAAAAGAAAAGCAAGAGAGGTCAAAATGGGAAGAAAGAGGCCTACATGTTCCTGCCGGGACCAATCTTGGAACATGGAATGGGGAACCGAAACCATTGAAATGAGCCGGAATTTGGGTGTGTAATATCACCTTGAACGGTTGAATCGTGCGTCCTGTGTGAATATAAGAGGAGTGAATAAAATTATCAGGCCCCTCAGCATATAAAATCAGCAGATGCATAGGCATGAAATCATCAGGAACAATCCCTCATTCGATTCTGGGCAGAGAGAAAAATCCTAATCCGTGTCCGGTTCGCTCTTCCTGATTTCGCTCAGTGCTTCCTGATCCCTGCAGTATAAATAGGGCGCCAGAT
>JAJYPW010000028.1 GCA_021795055.1 Thermoplasmata archaeon | reverse complement strand
TGCTTCCAATTCAACTACGACTATGCTGATACCCTATCTGGCGGTATACTGGACAACGGAGTCTGAGTTGAGAGTTACGAAGTAGTAAAAACCAATGCCTACCACCGCAACTCCGAGCGGGGGCCGAAGCTAGATGGTTGCTATCTTCTCCCACATCTCACTTTCTATCTTCTGCCTGATTACCGATTTCAGCAGGAAGAACATGATCAGAAATATGATTATGGAAGCAACAAGCGGATACTAATGCGTTACGATTAAGTCCAATATCAGAGTTAAAGGACAGCCATCATTCCCGCTAGATCGAACATCTCCGGTTATAGTTATCTATCATTCCAGCTTTACAATGCCGGATTCCCCGGTGTCATACGTTCTCATACATCTGTTGCGTCATTTATCTAAAATTACACCAAATCATCTCATTGTCTGCAGAGATTCGTGCGACCCCCCCCCCGGGCAGGCTATTGAAATTCTTGTGCATTCCTTTCATCTGCAGCATGAAAATTATGTAATGGCATTGCGCCACGACCTGATGGTCATGGGAAAAGATTAGCCGCCGTAGAGGCACAAGGAACAGGGCCTTTATTCAAGACATTCCACGTTACTGATAAAAACGATCGACCGGACGGGACGGTCAACCGCACTGCCCTAAACGTAGAAGGAGTATTGTAATCCGTTGCACTTGTGGATTGCACGCATCCGGACAAAGTATTACTACCGTCAAATGTCCCCTTTTGGATTAGCTGCTGCAGATTGGAAGTGCTTATCAATGCTGTTACATTTATTATCGGATACCTATGCCACTGTCAGCAGGAGATACTGCGCCGGATTTCAGGAGTTCAGATCAGGACGGAAATGAGATCGTTCTTTCAGAAGTTGCAAAGAAAGGCTTTGTCGCCCTTTACTTTTACCCGAAGGACGAGACGCCGGGATGTACGGCGGAAGCCAAATGCTTCAGGGACAACTGGGATTCGCTTAAGAGTTTCAAAGTGTCTGTAATTGGCGTGAGTTCTGATACTGCAGAGAGACACAAATCTTTCAGGGATCATCATTCACTCCAGTTTCCCCTGATTAGCGATACAGGCAGAAAGCTAAGAAAGTTATATGGCGCGGAAGGGCTGATTATCCCTGCACGAATCACTTTCCTGATCGACGGCAATATGAAGATAAGGCTCGTTCATAATTCCCAGCTGAATCCAAAGTCGCATGTTGAAGAGATAAAGGGGTTCCTCAAAGGACACGCCGATCAGGATGCTGGTCAAAGCGATAACGCGCAAAATGATAGGGATCAACCAAATAAATAAAAGAAAAAAAAATAAAAAAATTAAAAAGATAATATTACGGCTGTCCAACCGGCGGCTTTCTGATGAAGAACACTGCGAGTCCACCTATTACCAGCCCAACAACCGCTCCTATCGCGAGATATTCATAGAGTGTCGTGGAGGATGTACTGGATGATGAGGAAACCGCGCTGTACGCCACTGAGATATCTGTGTTGCCGTTAATGTTCAGGATGCCTGGTGCATACACTGGATTGTAGCCAGACACATTCTCAAGCACATACGAGTAAGAACCGGCCGACAATCCTGAGATGGTTATGGTTGTAGTGTTGCTACTGTATGATTTCCCGTCAAAGTTTACAGACCAGTTGGTGCCTGACGAGAGCCCGGTTTCGGTGAACACAACGGTGAAGGTTGGGGTTGGCGTGAAAGTCAATGGGACATTGACGTTGTTTCCGTTGACAACAACCATACCGCCTGGGGTTGAAACGCTGTATCCGCTGACTCCAGGGACATAGAATGTGTAGCTGCCGTTAACGACCCCGGTGAATGTTATCGCTGTTCCCGAGCCGTTTCCTATTGAAGACTGGAAATCAACATTCCAGCCTGTGCCCGCTTTAAGACCGGTCTCGGTGAAAGTCACTGTGTAGGTAGTGGCCTGGATTAAGATCGGTACAGTATTTCCTGCCACAGTGCTGACAAACCCTGAATTTGAGATGTAGCTTGTCGCAGAACTGAAGTTGTAGAAGTACGGTAAGCCGACCCCAGACGGGAAATCATAGAACAGGAATGCCGTAGATGTGGGGGCCTGCATTACCAAACCGCCCAGATCTGCCAGGAACGACACCTCATTGGTCACGTTCAGTGCGAGGAAATCAACGTTTGAACCGCTCAGCAGGATTCCGGGAGAGAAGTCTCCTCCAAGGTATATCGCACCGTAGTTGTCATATACTGGATCCATTCCGTTATAGTTCCAGTAATAGTTTCCAAGTCCACTGAAGGCGAATTCTGCAGGGATGTACGTTGAATACTGGGCGCCTGATGATGATCCGGTGCTGTTGTCCCAGCTGTTCGGCGCGTACCCTAGCGAGTATGCACCTTCCCAGATGTTATAGATCGGGTTTACCGCAGGTGTCTGGGTCAGGAATACATTCCCGTAGATCATGTTGCCTCCGCTGTCTATGAAGAGCCCCATCTGCTGGTTGAAGTTACCAACGAAGTTAGACAAGCCTATGTACGTGGCGTTCATTGTCGCCATTATGTTATACCTGACACTGTAGCCCAGGAACATGTTTTCGGTGACAAGGTTGTTGCCCAACTGGGATGGAGAATTGTATATCAGGACAGACATTCCCTCTGAAATGAACAGGTTGTTCACTACGTCAACGTTGGTGGAGTTCCAGATGTTGATTGCGGCTGTATAGAAGTATGTGGAAATCTCAAAATCGTACCATGTCTGCAGACCAGTAGAGTTTGTTATGGTAACGTTGGAAACGTTGTAAAGCTGCACAGAAAGCTGGTTCTGGAAGAACTGTGCCTGCGGTGCTAGGCCGGCGAGCGCCTCAAAGTATGCTATCGCATTCGCGTTGAACCCTGTGTAAGTGATCGGAAGGTTCGTCTTGTTCAGAATCAGGTGATCAGTAGTGTTCATCAGGAGTATTCCGCCAAATGCAGGGAAAGTATAGTCGTTCATCGATCCGAAAGTCGCATTTATCATCAGAGAATCTGCGTTAACCCTGTATGGTGATGCCGTCGTTCCTGACCCTGGTCCACCGAGTTGCGATACGACAGTTGAGAGCTGGGTATTGCTCATAGCAACAATTGGCGTGTATATTCCTTCTGCTGGGTTCGCAGTCAGCGATATAGTGGTTGTCGGCGTAAGCTTTCCGCTCGCAGGGGTATAGTCATTCAGCATGGCGGTATAGTTGTATTCCGTAGTCGGAAGCGTGAATGTCTCCGTGCCTGAAAACGGCATCGATGCCCAGGCCCATATGTTTGCAGCCGCTAGACTAGCGTTGTTCTGTACGAAGACAAACGCATTTCCAGGTGTGGCGGTTACGATATAATGAGTCTGACTGTAAGTGTTGTTCCAAAGCCCATACACAAGGGACGGTCCAGGATTGAGGTATGCCGTTGTGCCCGAGTATGATACGTCAACGCCAACGGATGTCTCACCGGTTTCGCTACCGATGTCATATGCTGCCCTGACGTTCTGGTACGTTTTGGTGGTTGCATTGTAGAACTTCAGGTGCATTGTTCCGTTGATCCCGTAGACGGTAGCTGTGCTGCCTCCTCCGGGTCCGCCGATCATTATCTCAGAATCAAACGGTATGAAACCTGTGTTGGTGAGATTGGTTCCGCTGACCAGGTAGTGCGGCGAAGGTGCAACATATCCTGTATGCCCGTAAGTTGAGTTGAATATTACCTCATCATACGTTCCGCTTCCCACACCTGAGAGTGTGTAATTGTAGTAGATGGTTGACCTGCCGCTGTTCAGAGTGTTGTTCATGTAAAGGGTGAGAATCATCGGATATGAGACCTTGAAGATGTTGCTCAGTCCGTAGTGATATCCTCCGCCTGTCGCACCCAATCCTGCTGCAGCTGCTGAGGAATAGTTTATGGCGTTATTCGTCAGGTATACAGCCGGGCTGGAGAAGTTCCACACATTGTCCACGAATTGCAGTGTCATTGTCCTTGGGGAGAAGTCCACCACATTCTGGGTCCACATCTGATACGTCGAGCTGCCAAACAGAGCGACATTGTTCAGAACGGCGTTAAGCTGGAACGTAACTGTTGTTGGGAAATTGTCCAGAAGGTAGAAATCATTAAGGTAGCTCAGATTTACCTGCGCCTCAAAGCTTGATGTTGTATAATTATAGGTTGTTATCGCTCCGGAATTGTTGTACAAACCATAATCTCCAATACCCATTGGAGCCGGAGCAAACGAGTACCCTGGCGTAATGTGCCCGTTTGTGATCTTGGATGTGGACATGAAATTCGGCAGGAACATGTACTTCGATGGAATTCCGTGGCTCTTCGCGTAGTTCAAATAGTTCTGGGCCTGCGGTGCATTGCTATTCGACAGATGTGGACCGCTTGCCGTAGGTGATGTGACGGTTGATTGCTGCATTGCGTGGGTTGAAACAGCAGTTCCGCCATTAACGCTGGTTCCCTGCGAACTTGGGAAACCGGTAACCAGCAGTGTCGCACCTGAAATCACCATCAGTGTTGCTACCAATATCGCTATCATTGCTTTTTGGTTCATTGAGAATCTGAAGATAATGGTCAGCTTCGTATATAATTTTTGCGTGTAAAGCAATTGTCTATTACTTTTGCGAAACCTGCGATTATAGTAAATTTATTTCTATCACAGATCGCTCCAGTAATTAAATGAATCTCTTGATCGTGAATTTCAAGCAGTATGAAGTTTCCGCTGGAATTAATTCCATAGGCTTCATCAAGGCGCTCTCATCAGGGTTGATCGGAACCAGACTGCAAATCTTGTATGCCGTTTCGAGTACAGATTTGCTCGCGTGCAGGGAAATATTCGGTGAATCGATAATGGCCCAGCACTTTGACCCCATCCCCTCAGGCCCGCATACAGGGCATGTCTCGTACAACACCCTTTCAAACATGGGAATTAGATACTCTCTTCTAAACCACTCTGAACGTCGGATAAGTTATGATCTGATACTAGAGTCAGTTGATGCTGCAAGGTCAAGGCAAATTGAGGTTGTCCTCTGTGCTGCAAGCAGGGAAGAGGTGAAAAAGTTTGCGGAACTTGACATTACTTACATAGCGTACGAGCCTCCAGAACTTATTGGAGGCGATATATCGGTCTCCACCTCAAAACCCGATATAGTCAGGGAGGCTGCGTCTGTATGCTCCTCGAATGGAAAGCGATTGCTGGTGGGGGCCGGAGTGAAAACAGAGGAGGATGCCAGGGCAGCAGTCCTGCTCGGCGCATCCGGCATACTTGTTTCTTCCGGGGTTGTTCTTGCCAGATCCCCTAGAACCGCGTTAAGTTCATTAGCCAAAGCATTATCTTGAATGGAATGCCCAAGGACAAGACAACAGAACTGCTGAATGCAGAACCATTCGAAATCAAGGAATTTCTGATTTACGAGAAGGACAGGGCCAAGGCCGTAGTGCTTGTTTTTGTGATGGCGATTTTGCTTGCGGCAGCCTCTGCCTATCTGTACCTTCAGGGAATGTGGTACTTTGCCGTCCTTTTCTTCCTGGTGTTGGTACTGTTCCTGAGATACATACTGGTCACTTTCAAGATCCCTTTCCCCAAGAGGGGATGGCATAAGTTCCTGCTTTACGCCCAGCTGTTCTTCACATGGCTGATATTCTGGATAGTTTTTCTCAACCCGCCTTTCGCGGTAGTATCGGGCCCTCAGATAGGCACCCCGCAGTATCAACTCTCGGGAGGTGCCTGGTATGATGCAGGAACTGGAAGCGGAGTCTACCTGATCCCGTCTAATGCAACTCTGCACATAAGGGTGCCAGTCTCATTCGTTAATGGAATAACCACGTACAGCGTGACTGAAATGTTCAATAGTATTTCTCACCCTAATAGTACGCTCGCACCCCACCTGTATGCGAACTATCTGTATTTCAACATAACAAACGCCCCCGAAATAGTCAGCCCGGTGATTCTCACGGTAATTGTCGCTTCGGGAAGTCTTTCCACCACCGATACGCTTGAACTACAGCCAAGCCAGAGTTGACACTGCGACATTATTTTATAAAGACTATGAATCGCGCCTTCAACATAAAGCAGGTGTAGTGTAGTCTGGTCTAGCACGGGAGCCTTCCAAGCTTCCGACCCGGGTCCAAATCCCGGCACCTGCATTTCTCTTTATATCCATTAATTATGACCATTCATGATCTTGATCGATGGGAAATCCCTCACTTCCCAGGCATTGTTTAATGTTTCAGTAAAAAGGGAAAGTGTGGAGATCAGTAACCATGCCAGGAATGAAGTTGCCCGCTCAAGGGAAGAACTCCTTTCCCTGCTGAAGGAAAACAAAAAATATTACGGCATTAACACCGGGTTTGGCAGCCTGTATGACATGGAGGTTGGAAAGGAGGATCTCTACAAACTTCAGAGAAACCTCATTCGGAGCCATGCCTCAGGTGTTGGAGACCCGCTCCCGGAAGCAATAGTCAGGGGCATGCTGCTGGTGCGGATAAATTCACTGATTAAGGGGTATTCCGGGGTATCGATAGATCTCATTGACCATTCCCTCAGGCTTCTTAACAGCGGCTTATACCCGTATGTTCCGTCTTATGGATCCCTTGGTGCCAGCGGAGACCTCGCGCCGCTCGCACATCTTGCCCTCGTGATCATGGGTGAAGGAGAGGTAATAATGGATGGACAGAGAAAGCCTGCAGCTGAAGCGCTGGAGGCCATGGGCCTGGATCCATACCAATTCATGGAAAAGGAAGGCGTCGCCTTTATCAATGGCACATCAGCCATCACATCCATACTTGGAATACAGGCTGTCCGCCTTGAAAGCCTTATCAAATCTGCTTCGGGATCTGCCATGCTTTTCTTTGAGTCCCTGGGAGGTAACGAAAGTGCATTTTCTGCGTGGGTCGTGAACAGCAGGAATCATGCAGGGCAGCAAAGGATTGCGCAAACATTCAGGAAACTCCTTTCTGACAGAGCACAGGATGAGAAGACCCGCCCGAAGAGACTTCAGGATCCGTACACCATAAGGTGCATGCCTCAGGTCTTCGGGGCTGTCCTGGATACACTTGACTATTGCAGGAGCGTCGCGGAAAGGGAAATGAACTCTGTCACTGATAACCCGCTGGTGCACAACGGAGAAATTATATCTGCCGGGAATTTTCATGGAGAGCCTGTTGCCCTCGTTTCTGATTTCCTTTGCTTTGCGGCAACCGATTTGGGAAATTTGCTGGAAAGGCAGCTAGCAAGGCTCACGGACACCAGCCTGAGCGGGTTGCCCCCTTTCCTGACTGAATACAGCGGCCTGAATTCCGGGTATATGATACCGCAGTACGTTGCAGCTTCCCTGTGCAATATGAACAAAGTCCTTTCATATCCGGCTTCGGCCGACTCAATCCCGACCTCAGCCAACCAGGAGGATCATGTCAGCATGGGAATGACAGCTGCCCTGAAGCTTAAAGCCGTAATCGACAATATGGAGCGGTTGGTTTCCATACATCTCTTGCTTTCGGCCCAGGCTTTTGAGCTTTCTAAGGCAAAAGGCAGTTCATTTACAAGGGCCCTCCTATCACAATTAAGGGATTTGGTCCCTTCGCTGAAGGAAGACAGACCGGTTTACAGGGATATAGAATCCATTAGGGAAATGATTGCCACCAATGCTGAGAAAATTAATAGCAGAATTGAAATCTAGGGTGAAAAGATAAATGCCTGACAAATCTCTTCGTATTAAAAAAGGGCAGAAATTCAGCGAAGTCCTCTCCCAATCTAAAAGTGAACGAGAGGTTATTGCTGTCTCCTTCCAGAACAAGCTGATGGACCTTCAGCAGGTGGCCCCTTCCGATGGTGAATTTGCACCTGTTATGCTCGATTCCGAGGAGGGTCTTCGAATATTGAGGCATTCGACCGCCCACCTGCTTGCCCATGCTGTAACTGAACTTATCCCGACCGCACTTCTTAACGCTGGACCCGCCACTGATGAAGGTTTCTTCTACGATATAGATATGCCTGTAATTTCCAGCGAAGATTTCCCTAAAATCGAAAAGAGGATGAGGGAAATCTCTGAAAGAAATTTGCCAATTATCAGGCATGTACTCCCAAAGAAAGAACTGCTGGAGAAATTTTCCGGCAACCTCTACAAGCTGCAAAAGATAGAGGACTTCGTCCCCGAAGGGACCTCGTCATCAATATACAGCCAGGGAAATTTTGAGGATTTCTGTACCGGTCCTCACGTGCCGTCCACAGGCTACATCAGGTATTTCAGGCTTACTTCCGTTGCCTCCGCGCTTTACAGGGCGGGTGGGGGCCAGAAACAGCTGGTGAGAATATACGGGACCGCTTTCTTTGATGAAGCCTCGCTCAAGAGATATTTCCAGATGAAGGAAGAAGCCCAGAAAAGGGATCACAGGAAGATAGGTTCAGAAATGGATCTTTATGTATTCGATTCAGAAAACGCACCTGGCTTTCCGCTGTATGCCCCAAACGGCACGGTAATACGGGAAGAGCTTATCAATTACATGCGCAGACTGAACAGCAAAAACGGGTGGACAGAAGTGTCCACCCCGCATGTCTTCAGGGACAGCATGTGGAAGCAATCCGGCCATTATGCCAAGTACAAGGAAGACATGTACCTGTTCAATCTTGACGAGGATGGCTATGCAATCAAGCCCATGAACTGCCCCGGGCACATTCTGATCTTCAGGAGGAACATGTATAGTTATCGTGACCTGCCTGCAAAGCTGTCAGAGTTCGGAACGGTCTACAGGTACGAAAAGTCCGGCGAAGTCGGAGGGCTTACCCGCCCCAGATGCTTCACGATAGATGACGGTCATGCGTTCCTGGCCCTTGGCCAGGTGGAGGGGGAGATAATTTCCATACTCCGCATGATCAGGGAGACCTTCACCACCCTCTTCGGGAACCTGGAAATCAGCTACGAGTTGAGCCTGATTGATGAAGATCACCCAGAGAAATTCCTGGTGACGTACTCATGCAACACCTGTGGCGAGAAGTTCGACCTCAGGGGTGCAGTGGAGGAACTTC
>JAJYPW010000027.1 GCA_021795055.1 Thermoplasmata archaeon | reverse complement strand
AACAGCCCGCGGTGAATATGCCCCTGCTCCTTGCACACACCGCCTGTCACACCATCCGAGCTGGTACTGGATGAGGGTACGTTCGAAAGGGCGAATTCGAATCTGATGTCAGTGAGGAGGGTTAAGGCATAACAAGGTATCCGTAGGGGAACCTGCGGATGGATCACCTCCATAAAAAAAGGCGAGCCACGGGCACAAACACTTCCATTCACAGTTTTTTATTATTAGGATAAGGCTGCAGGCTTGATCAGCCTTTGGTGTTCTGGCGATCCGGCTGACATGCAGGCACTTTGGCTATTTCATTGAGTGGAAAATCACAGTTGAACGGAAGCTACTTAAGGTTTTTCTATAGCATTGTGTTGTTAAACTTATGATTACGGAGGTTTCTCCGGGCATTATATATGGGAAAGAAGCCATAATGTTTATAAAAGTTTACAAAATACTTGACCCCTGAGGGAAATTAATGACAAGATTCGTTCTGGTATCTGATACAACCTTAAGTTACGAATACAGGAATTTCCCGTTACTTGACTTTCTACCGAGCGCACCCAGCAGAGCTATTCCTCCAGCAATCTATAAATTTCTCAAGGGACCTCCGCCGGAAGTGAA
Source organism: Thermoplasmata archaeon (assembly GCA_021795055.1). Lineage (GTDB taxonomy): Archaea > Thermoplasmatota > Thermoplasmata > Thermoplasmatales > Thermoplasmataceae > JACWAH01. The sequence goes on along the minus strand of JAJYPW010000027.1, from coordinate 8,521 downwards.
GCCCAACGGTGAACTGCTTAGGGCACCATATTCCGTGAGGAAGTTGCAGGCATCCCTGCTGAGAGAATTTGACAGGAAGGACGTCGCTGTTGCGCATGACGACTATCTTGCGAATTTCATAGATGACAAAACCGAGGTCATTGGCATTTCCACGATGGATCCATTGGGTGTCGGCCCGACAACCATGTCATATTACGCACTCAGGGGGGGAAATATGATGGCCTGGGTCAGGAAAGACTGGGACAGCCTGCTGGAAAAGGTGAACAGGGCAAGGAAAGGCAAGAAGGCGAAGCTCCTTGTCGGGGGTCCAGGCGTATGGGAGTTTACCATCCTCAGGGATGAAATTGAAAAATATAACTTCGATTACATTTTCCAGGGGGAGACAGACGACATTGCCCCCGCGCTTTTCGAACAGGTTGCAACTGATAACATTGATAGCTCAATGTTTTACAGGGGCTACATGTCCTATGACGATAATTTCAGAAAGGTTATCAAGAATGATGATAAGTTTCTTGCAAGGGGGTTGAGCCTCACTCCTTACCCCAAGCTGGATCAGATTCCTTTGATATCCGAGCCCTCAGTCAAGGGAATGGTGGAGGTTATGAGGGGATGCGGCATTGGCTGTGACTTCTGTGAAGTGACACTCAGACCACTTAGATATTACGAACCGGAGGAAGTGGTAAAGGAAGTGACGATCAATGCCAGATCCGGGCAGATTAACGGATGGCTCCACTCGGATGAGATATTTGCCTACAAGCATGGGAACATGTATGAGCCCAATGAGGAAGCGCTCACCGACCTATTCTCCTCCGTCATGGCTGTGGACGGCATTGAAAGGGCAAACCCGACACATGGAAGGATCTCCATCCCTGCCGGTTATCCTGAGATGCTGGAGCGCCTGTCCAAGATTCTAAAGGCCGGACCAAGGAACTGGATTGGTGTCCAGACTGGTGTGGAAACCGGAAGTGACTCGCTTGCGAAGAGGCACATGCCAAACAAGACCCTTCCGCTCAAGATCGGACCGGATGGGTCATGGGCTGACATCGTTTGGCAGGGAGTGTACAATGAGACAAAGTACTACTGGAGGCCAGCATTCACCATCCAGGTAGGGCAGGCTGGCGAAACTGAAGAAGACTACTGGGACACCATCGGGATGATAAACAAGCTCAGTTATTCATACTCCGGGAACAGGCCCTTTGAATTCACGATCACGCCGTTGCTGAACGTTCCACTTGGAAGAATAAAGTCGAGGAGCCTTAACAAGAGCATGCTTACGAAGAGCCAGCTGGCCGTATATTATGCATCTTACAGGCACCTTGCCAAGATGGCAGTGAGGGACGGCTATGGCAACACCGAAGGGAACTTTTTTGCCAGGGCGGGCACAGGAACTATCATTTCATTCGGTGGCCTGATGATGCTGAAATATATCGAAAGGTTGGCAAAGAAGGCCGGCGTGGATCTGGATAAGGTGAAGAATTACTCGGTGCCCAGAGACAAGGAGATTCATTCGCTTAGCCAGGCAATCCGCGCTTAGTCAGCATGAGAATAATTAGGTATCCGGACGCTCTTGAAAGTTCCTTTATCCCCAACAAACTGACATACAGGGAAAAAGAGATATCAACAATATCCAACCTTGTGTTTTCAACCCTGATGCGCGGATTATCCACACCGCTCTGGATTTACGGGGCTGCCGGCGTTGGTAAGACAGTCACGGTAAAATACCTCCAGAAGGTTACAGCCGAACCCAGGATAGTTTATGAAAATGCACTTTCGCACGGATCCATGAGGGCAATACTTGTATCCGTTCTCGGGCAGCTTGGGAAACTGGTTCCGCCTGCGGGGATCACTTACAAGCAGATCTTCACAGCCCTGGGTGAGTTCCGCAAGGGGACCGGCAAGTCCCTGGTCATTGTGATCGACGAAGCTGCGCATCTATACATGGAACCCGAGGGGATTTACAACCTTAACAGGGCACCGGAGCTTTATGGGCTTAACATCTCCCCAATCTACATCTCCATCGAAGCGCCGGAAATCCATTCTTCATTCAGGGGGCTGTCAGGTTCGTTGAGGATGGAGTCCCTAAGGTTCAGGAAGTACGATGCCGGGGAACTGTACGGAATAATCCTGGACAGGACAAGGCGATCTCTTTCTGATGGTTCATGGAGCGAGGAAACGCTACGGTACATCGCCGAATCGGCTGAAGGTTACGGTAGTGCGAGAGTTGCTATTGAGGTGCTGCAGAAATCCGCCCTGATTGCCGAACACAGGGGATCCGACACAATCGAACCGGACGACATCCGCGGCGCGATATCAATGATTGATCCCTTCGTTACTGAAAGCAAGCTGTCTGAGCTCAGCGACAGGGACCTGATAACACTTCTCGCAATCTGCAGAATCCTGAGGCATTCTGTCAGCACAGGCGTCAAGGAAATCGCGCGCGAGGCGAGATCCGTTTCCGACGAATTCCCTGTGAGGAGCCAGGATTTCAGGGTTTACGATAGCATCAGGAGACTTGAAAGACTCGGGTTCATAAAGGGAAAGATAGTGGGAATGGGTGACAGGAAAGGGGTTTCAAAAGTCATACAGATCAGTGACATACCTGTCAGCGTGCTGTCGGTAAAGATTGAGAACAGCCTTTCGGTCATGGCGGGATGAAGCCAGGTTCTTTTCTGCCGATTTTATCATGAAATCGAAAGGTTCGAAGGATCTTTCCAGCATTTTCATGTACATTTCACGATCGAAGCCATGCCCTTCACCGGTTTTGCTGAAGATCCCGCTGCGCCTATCCACGACAATCGCGTCCACGCTTTCACCGGGATTCAGCTCTATGCCGGATTTCTTCAGACCGTTGAGCAGCTTCTTGGTTACTGTGTTCACGGCATACTCCTCCGGTCTTCTGGTGATGTGGAACCTTAAGGAAAGGTCTTCAGCATCCGCCAATTGCAATTTTGCCGCAAACTGCTTTTTCATGTTTTCCAGCTCCTGCTTTTTCGCCATTACCCCACTGTCATTATTGCATGAGGAGAACAATGAAGCTGCGGATTTCTGGAAATCCCTGCATATGCCGGGGATGTTTTTCCTCCTTAAGTCGAGCCCCCTGATCTTGAACGTGCTGTCGTATCTCCATCCTATGTATGATCCCGGAGAGCCATAACCATTCCTGGCAGGGGGAAACAGTACCCACTTGTATCTGCTGTCCACCACTATGTCGATCCTGGTCCTGTCTTTTATTCTCTGCAGGAGTTCTTCTATCCCGCCATCCCCGGAAACCCACAGGGAATCGACAATCCCATGTACGATCCTGAAGCCCATTTTCTGTGCCTCCTCGATGGCAGCAGAGAGAGCCCATCTGCCTATTGCTGTTATTGACTCATGGACCTCTATCTTCCCGAACTTTGCGTTCTTGTATCCGGTGTATCCAAAAGAGGTGAGAAGGAGCCATTTGAGGGCTGTGTCCCTGTTTCTGTAGGTTGGACTCTTATCCCTTACTGACTTGTAAAACAGTCTTCTCTCCAGGAGTTTTTCCAGGGCTCCGGAAAGAAACCCCCTGGGGGAGCTCCGCACCCTGTAGCCCAGCTCCGGAACAACATAATCACCGTCGCCAAAGGTCTCAGGGGAAAGATTGTATCTCACGATTATGCTGGGATACATCGAGGAAAAGTCAATTTCCGAGGTGTTCCAGTAGAGACCTGGATCTGGCTGAAGCGTCAGCCCGCCACGATCAGCCAATCTAAGGAGAGAAAGGGATTTCGGGTTCTCATGGTCGTCCTTGTATGATGGCACCAGTATCCCGGATCTTATTGCCTCAGACAGTTCAAGTGCAGAGACAGCAGTCCCCGGCGTCACTATGGAGGCTGTCTGCGGCGGAAGCCGAGATATTCTTGAGACCTCCATGATGCCGGCAATCCCTGCCTCGGAATAAATGAAAGAATCTGAATCGATACATATCTTCCCACGGATGGAAATTCTTTCTCCCGTGTAGTGTATCTGGCCATACGATTCATAGGTCTCACCCCTTCTCCTGTGAAAGTCAATCCTTCCAATCCCTCTATCACTGAGTTCATTCAGCAGCTTTGTGAAGCCTGAGGAACGGTTAGTATAGACCACAATAATTGACGAGGAAATCCTGTCGTAAATTTCAGAATAGAGGCCGTTGTCAACATCCAGGAAAGTTTTCCCGTCCAGTTTGATCTTCACAATTTCCTGACCGGACATTATTGGCGTTATGGACATTGAGGGTATTTCAGGGTCAGGGGATTCAGGCGATGCAATACGGAACAGCGTGTCAGATCTCTCTGAAAGGTACCTGTGCGGCGTGTTAAGATCGCCGTTGAAGAGCTTTATCTTCCTCCTCAGTCCCGAACCCTCCAGGAATTTCCTTATTAACCTGATCCTTGACGGGGGCAGCCTGATCTCCAGTCCGTCAATTTCTCCATAAATGCTTCTTCTGGTGCTTTCAGAGACCCCTATCCCCCTTACTGACTCGAGTTGATCCCTCGCAAATCTGAGATCATGGGGATTTCCCGAAAGAAAGACCCATGTGGCATACCTGTGATTCTCGGTCTTTACTGCCCCGTCCCTGTAGTACCAGAGGGAAACAACATCATTCCCGGTTACATTTATCAGTACCGGAGGATCATTGATCGTTATCCCACGCTTTTATCATCACGTATCATCTTGAAAAGCTCGAAAACTATCGAGATAAGGTACCCGGTCTCGGTGTTTACCGCCGAAAAATTCACCTCCGGGGCATGCAGTCTTCCAAGGCTGAGCAGGTTGTCAAAAAGGGACCTATCTTCCTTGTTCATCAAGGCGCCCATTTTACCCAACTCATAAGTTATGGCATCGATTTTCTGCCTTACAGTGGGAGTGGTTCTTCCCATAGGTATAGCCCTTTATTGTGGTCAAGTTTCGGGTGATCGAGGGCAGCCTTCTGCATGTAAAGGTAATGAATCCCAAGGTCTCCGACTATGTTGACTGCAATTATCGCACCCTTGAAATAGGTCTTGATCCTGATTATTTCCATAATAGACTCAAAGCATTCCCTGGACCAGTTCCTTATGATGCTGCCCCTAAGAACGATGTAAAATGCATCACTGTCATTGGTCATAAGGACATTTTCAAGCTGATATGGAGTAAGTATCCTGACAGCATAGATCTTATCAGTATCATGGCGCGGTAGGTAATTTTCAACATCCAGTATTATGCCATCAGAGGCAAGTATTGTGATCTTGCCGCCTCTTGACACAATGGAGGAAGCAAATTTGAATGCGTCTTCACTGCTAAACAGATCGGACTTTTTCACCTGCAATATCCCTTTCATAAATTAATATATGGTCGATATAGAATAATATGCTGCCATGGAACAAAAATGTGCAAATGGCTCTATATGCGTTCTTTTCATGATATTATCGTCTTTGCATGCCAGAATTCTCTGAGAACAATTAAGTAAAGACAAGCCATTGACAGATCGATAAAAACAGGATGCCAGAACGAAAGGAGAGGATAAGCGACTTTTATGGGGCGACCGTGGACTATGAATGGGATAGACTGGTCCAGGATACGTACCACAAGCTGGAGTACCGCACCACGCTTTCATACCTGAAGAAGCACCTGCCAGGGAACGGCCTTATCCTTGATGCAGGAGGAGGCCCGGGAAGGTATACAATCGACCTCGCCAAAATGGGGTACGGGGTTGACCTGCTTGATCTAACGGAGGAAAATATTAACTTTGCAAGGCAAAAGATCAGGGAAAAGAGGGTTGAGGGCAAAGTCAGGAAAACAATGGTCGCTAACATAACCGATCTCTCCGGGATCAGGGATAACAACTACGACGCAGTGATCTGCCTCGGAGGTCCAGTATCACATATCGAAGGAGAAGAAAACAGAAATAAGGCAGTTTCAGAACTCAGGCGGGTTGCAAAGGAGGGTGCGCCAATATTCATAGGTGTTTTCGGAAGGATAGGCGCACTTATGCTTTCCGTGCAGTTCTGGCCAAACGAGATAGGCCTGCCCAGCTTCAGGGATTTCTACGAGAAAGGAGATGACAACCTCTGGCATGGGAAGTACTACGCGCATTTTTTCCTGCCTGAAGAACTGGAAAATATGGTGAAGAGGAACGGTCTCGATCTGATAGAAACAGTGGGTCTGGAAGGAATAGGCGCAAATGCGAAATACGTAAACATTTTTTCCAGGAAGGACAGGGCAGGATGGCAGAATTTCCTGGAAGCTCACGATAAGCTGGCCGCCCATCCCGCTTCAGTGGGAATGAGTGTCCACATACTGGCGATCAGCAGGAAACGAAGGACTGGCGCGTAGAGAAGGGCAAAGGCATTTATAAAGCGGCATGGAAATATAGGAACGAAGTCATCCTGGGGCATGTCGATGAAGGGAGTCATAATGGCGGGCGGTAAGGGAACGCGCCTCAGGCCAATAACGTATTCCATACCGAAACCTCTTGTGCCCATTGCAGGCAAACCCTGCATAAACTATGTTCTTGAATCATTTCACAGGGCAGGGGTTGACTCCTCGATAATAACTACCGGCTACAAATTCGAGTCGCTCATAAAGGGTGTGCTTGAGAACCAGATACACAAAGAGAGAACACTGTTCTCGGTGGAAAGGGAACCTGCCGGAACGGCAGGCAGCATAAAACTCGCCGTGGAATTCCTGAGCGACACGTTCCTGGTTGGAAGCGGGGATGTTCTGTCCGATTTTGAGCTACGTGAACTCATTGCCTTTCACAGAAAGAACGGCTTTAAGATCAGTATAGCCCTCACCACAGTCGAAGATCCCAGTCAACTGGGAATTGTTGAAACCGACAGGGGCAGGATAGTGAAATTCCTGGAGAAACCGTCAAAGGGGGAGACATTTTCCAACCTCGTCAATGCGGGGATATACGTTGTGGAAAAGGACGTGATGGATCTTGTGCCGGACGACCAGCCTTACGATTTTGCCAGGCAGCTTTTCCCCCACCTCCTGGAAGAGGGAGTGCCAATAGGAGGACTGGAAGTTGACGGGACATGGGTCGACACTGGAAGGCCTCCTGACCTGATTAAGGCAAACCAGAAAATGACTGAAAAATACGGAAAATCCATTGGCGGTTATCCGGGCAGGATGATCATGGGCAAGGAAGTGAAGGTGGAGGAGGAGGTCAGACTAACCGGCCCAACTTACTTAGGCAGCCGCTCCGTTTACAGGCGGGGGGCAACAGTGACAGCTTCAGCTGTTTATGATTCTGCGACTATAGGTTCAAAAGCTGAGATCATAAATTCTGTTCTCATGCAGGAGAGTTCCGTTGGGGACTCCTCAATCGTTGAATCCTCAGTTATAATGCATGGAACGTCCATAGGAAACAACTGCGAGATACGAAAGAGCGTCCTGCCGCCCGGAATAAAGATAGAGGACAACTCACGGATCTACAATGTGTCCCTGTCGCCAGCAGCCACAGAGGAAGAATAAAAGAGAGATTAAAGCAAACCGGCTTTCTGGAGGACAAGGATGTCCTCTGTAGTGAGTTGCTCCCCGTTCTTGAACTTGTCAAACAGCACAGAAGCCTTTTTCTGGAGCTCCCCCTCTTTCTCCTTTTTCCTTGTTGTCCGATCCTTTGTCCTCAGGGTGAAGATAACCTTCTCGAGATCCCTGAGATCATTCTTTGACTGGATGAATGCTTCATGCTCCTTGTCTGATTCCTGACCGAATTTCACAAAAAGTTCATGCTCCTCATCGGATTTTCTTCTGATCTCGTCGAGTTCCTGCAGGGCGGTGTTGATCTTTTCGCTCAACTGGGAAATTTTGGATGAAATCTCTTCAATGGATTTCTTCATACTTTCGGCCTTTTCCTTCTTTTCCTTGATCTTTGATATCAGATCCCTGACCAGGGTGTTCCCTTCCAGTTCCTTTTCAAATCTGCCCTTCAGCTTCTTAATCTCGTTATTGAGTCTCCTGATCTCTGTTACAACCTTCTTCTCCTCGTCTCTTCCGAGTTCAGTCGTCTCCTGCCTCTTGACGAGTCTCTGGAGTTCCTTCTCCTTCAGCCTTATTTCGGATGCATCTACAGTTTCGGTTCCCACACTTTCCCTGATCTTCCTGTATTCCCTTCTCAACTCCGAAAGATCCTCGAATTCTTTCTCCTTTTCGGGCCTGAGTTTCTGGACCTCCTCAATAAGCGATCCCTTTTCTGCAATAAGCTGCTTGGCGGCTTCCCTGAGCTCTTTTACCTTTGCATTGAGTAAATCCCTTTCGTCGGCATGCATGGAAGCCTCTTCAGAAGCCTTGTCTCTCTTTCTGATGTGCTCTTCCACTATCTGTCTTATCTGTTCCCTCTTCTGTTCAAATTCGTCTAGAAGCTCAGTCATATCATCCCGTCTGCGCCAGAAGCCAAGGATGATTTCCCATGCTCTTATATATCTTTCGTGAAAGTGACATTGTCAAGATTTAGTTGATAATTCCCACAAAACCTAGTAGAGACCGAAATCATGAAATATGTCCTCCGTATTACATGACATGCGACTGAGGAAGG
>JAJYPW010000026.1 GCA_021795055.1 Thermoplasmata archaeon | reverse complement strand
AGTGACGCCCTGGACCATCTCCTGAAGGTGTCATGCGGCCTTGATTCCCTTTCGGTTGGAGAGGGTGAAATACTGGGCCAGGTCAAAAGGGCATACGACGAATACCTGAAAAGAGGTATGAAAAATTCACTGCTGACGGAGGTGTTCGTGGGCGCGATACGTGCCGGGAAAGCGGTGAGAAAAAAGACCGGCATTTCCAACGGGAAGGTTTCTGTGCCTTCAGTGTTTACGGAGATGCTGAAGCAACATTCCCCGATGAAGGGCACCATGATAGCGGTTATCGGATCAGGCAAAATGGGAATGGGGTTTGTAAGGACACTGTCCCAGTATCTTCCCTCCAAAATTTCGCTTATTTACAGGAACTACCCGCCCAGGGAAAGAATGGTTGGACTCACTGTGGCCCCATTTTCAGAGCTTAGGTCCGTGGTTCCCGAAAGCGACATTGTCATAGCAGCCACAACCTCGAAGGATCCTATTCTGTTTCCTGACATGTTTCCTGATTCTCGCCGTTACATTATTGTGGACGTATCCAACCCGGCAAACGTGCATCCCGACGTAAGATCGAGGCTGAATGTTGTATACCTCGATCTTTCAGACCTTGACAGATTTGTCACAGGATCGCTTGGGGAAAGGAGCGATGCAATCAGGGAAGCGGAGAGGATCATCTCTGACGAGGCCGCCAAGATTGAAAGGAAGGTCATGAATCATCTGGCCGAAGAATTCCTTGGAACCCTTTATACCAATGCAACGGAGATTGCGGGAGAGGAGATCTACAAATTCAGGAAGGAGTTCTCAAAGGGCAAGAACATTGACGAACTGCTGGACAGGATGATGGTTTCGTTTACAAACAAGATGATGCATCCCATTTCGACTCTGGTGAGGTCAATAGCTAACGATTCGCCAGATTCGCTGCAGAAAATCGTCGAGGAAGGATTCAGTGGTTATGCCTCTGATCCCTATCCCCCTGCAGATCGGAAAGCAGACCAAAGTCCACCAGCCCGAAGTCGTCGGTCAACCCAAAAACCCTGAATCCGCCTGCGTCAACGTTCTTCAACACAGGAGTGAAGTGCTCATCGCTGAGCAATGACTGTGTTATGTCTGTTCCCGAGGAATAAAAACTCAGCGCCGGGGTAATGGCTACCCTGCTTTTTGCGTTGTACACAAAGCACCCCATCTTCACGATACCGCCTATTCTGTCCCTCAGGACCAGAGAAGGATGTTCATGCCCTAGGATCGTCGTCTTTCTGAGACCCCGGTCCCTGTCCCCATGGTAAATATAGAAGGATTCGGTCTCGTAGTACTCGTACAGATCGATGCCGCGCCGGTTCAGTATTGTAAGAAGATAATTATCGTGGTTTCCCCTGACGAACTTCAGATTCAACTTATCGGAGTACCTGTCAATGAAGTGGATTATGTCGTCCCATTCCTGCGGGAGATTCCTTGAGAATTCCTGCTTAAAATCGCCATTTATGATCAGTGATTCAGGATTATATCTGTCAATGATGCTGTCTATCCTTGATTCCACATGCCTGAGCTGCATCTTTGGCAGGAACAGCCCATGCAGGTTCATTTCCTCCTCGAATCCAAGATGCAGGTCTGAGACCACTGCCGCTCTGGCTTCGCTGAGATATATGCAACCCAAATCAGAAAAATAGATTCCTTCGTCTACCTTAAGATCCTGCAGTTTGTTCCGCCTTTCTTGCTTTCATGAAATTGCCCAGTTCCTCAATACCCTTTACAAGGTCTTCCTCTTTTGCAGCAAAGGATAACCTGAAATGGTCGTCAAATCTCTCTCCGAAAGCCCTGCCAGGTGTCACGGCAACGTGATATTCTTTCAGGAGATCGCTGGAAAATCTTTCGGATCCAGCACGCATATCGAAATGCGGAAATGCATAAAAGGTGCCTTCTGGTTCAATCACGTCTATTCCATCAATCTCGTTCAGCATTTTTACCACAATATCCCTCCTCTCCCTGAATTCTGCAGTGAATTTCTTCGGGGACTCACTGTCTTTCAGCGCTTCTATGGCTGCCACCTGGGAGATTGACGGGGCACAGGTAATGGTCTGCTGCTGGATCAGATCACAGGCATCCGCTATTTCCTTCGGTGCATGAAGATATCCAATTCTCCAGCCAGTCATTGCATGGGATTTGCTGAACCCTGAAACAGTGATGGTACGCTCCCTCATCTCAGGGATTGAGGCGGGGGAAAAGTGCTTGCCCTTGAAGATTATGTACTCGTATATCTCGTCAGAGATAAGCATCAGATCATGATCGATCACGAAATCTGACAATTTCCTTATGTCCTTCTCTGAATATACTTTCCCTGTGGGATTCACGGGACTGTTGAAGATCATGACCTTTGTTCTCGGAGTCACTAGGTCTTCAGCTGCTTCAAGATCGAAAGCATAATCGCGTGGAAGTACGAAAGGAAGCGCCTTTCCTCCCGCAAGCCTGACTATATCCGGATACGACAGATAGTATGGTTCAGGAATTAGAACCCCGTCGTCGGGCTCCAGCAGCACAAGGAGAGAAATATAAAGCGCAAATTTCGTTGGCGTGGCAACCACTTCCTCCGCAAGCGCGCCATCGATTCCGTTGAAAACAGAAAGTTTCTCGGCTATCGCCTGGCGGAGCTGGGGCAAGCCGGACGATGGGGTGTAATGGGTCATCCCTTTTCTTGCGCTTTCGTAAGAGGCATTTATTATTCCCTCCGGCGTGGTGAAATCCGGCTCACCAATGCCGAAATTGTAGACCTTTATTCCCTTCTGCTTGAACTCCGCTGCCACCCTGGTAAGTGCGAGGGATGCGGATTTGTTGATACCGGAAAGCCTGCTGGAAACCATCGCTTCACATCGAAAAAGTGGATATATTACTTTTCCCGTGATCTTCAATGCCTGAATACATTCCTACTTCCTGATCCATGACTTCATGTATGAATCGTCCTCGATTGTGTCAGCAAATTCTGTGAATTTGAGGGGATCGTATGCCTCGATCATTACTGCAGTCTCATCCGTGGATTTCTTGCCAATAGCCCCTTCAACCGCTCCCGGCTGTGGGCCATGAATGATACCCCTGACATGAACTGTTATGGATCCCACAGAAATCCCCCTGCGGCTCATGAAGTTCCCTGTAGAGTAAAAGAGCACCTCGTCGGTATCTATATTATTGTGGTAGTAAGAAATTGGGATAGCATTGGGATGAAAATCAAAGAGTCTGGGAAGAAAGGTGCCAAGCATGAAAGATTTTCCGGAAAAATGTTCATGCACAGGCGGCGGCATGTGAAGTTTTCCGACAATTGGGGAAAACGATCCCACATTCACTGAGAACGGGTAGAGGTAGCCATCCCAACCGACTACGTCAAACATGGTCTTCTCCCTCCTCTCAACTATGAAGTGGTCATCGAAGTCAACCCAGACATCCCTTATGCCGGTCTCCCTGGGTTGTTCAAGAACAGGGTGCCTGAAGTCCCGCGTATAATATGGTGATCCTTCCTTGAGCTGTCCGTACATATTGAGATATCGCGGCGGGATCGAAATCCTGTCTCTGGACTCCAGGAAAAAAGCCGTGAAATCCTTCGTGTAATCTAAGAGAAATGTCAGTCCCTTCGGGATATAAACATAATCGCCCTTACCAAATCTGAGTTTTCCAAATGGGGAAAAGAGTTCTCCTGAACCATGATGCACGAAGAAAATTGTTTCAAAAAGGGCATTCCTCATTAGCACATCCATCCTCCCAGAAGGCTGCAAAGTACCTATCCTCAGCCTGTCGTTGTACATGATCACCTTCCTTCCGGTAATGAAACTGCCCTGTCTCGGGTAGGACAGAGCATTGTAGTGCTTGTGAACAACGACCTTCTTTGATTCCTTTATGCCCTCCTTCTCTTTCTTTTCGATTGCCTTAACCTCTGTTGGTTCTCCGCTGTGGTACAGCAATGAGTATGGTCCATCAAATGATTCCTCACCAAAAAGCTCCTCCCTGAGCATACCGTTTATGTCACCGTACGTATGGCGGCTCTGCGGCATATTACCCTGTTTTACATAGAACATGCTTTCACCCGATTATATTGAATAAGTCTCCGATGCTATTTGAATGCAGTGTTACGGTATCTCCACGTTCAAGCCATGGTACAACGTCGCTTCCAATTTCAAGGATGCACCCCTTCTCGATAGTACCTGACATGATTATATCGCCAGGATAAAGGAAACAGTCCTGCGAAGCCCTGGCTATCATATCAGGATATGACCAGTATGCCTGATTCAGGTTACCGGATGATACTTTCTTCCCGTTTACGCTTACTGTCAGATCAAGATCTATCTGGTCTGAGTGGCAGAGTGAATGCAAATCCTCCCCGGTAACCAGCAGTGGCCCGAGACTGAGTGCAAAGTCCTTCCCCTTCGCCGGGCCCAGCCCAACCTTGATTTCCTCCATCTGGATGTCACGCGCACTCCAGTCGTTGGCAAGCGAAATGCCGCCGACGTAATCCATAGCTTCGTGCTTAGTGATGTCGATGCCCTTCTTGCCTATCACGATCATGAATTCTGCCTCAAAGTCCATTTGGCTTGTGTGTTTAGGTTTCGTAACTTCGCTTCCCGAACCCTGGACAGCATTAGGGTTTGTGAAATAGAATACCGGAAATTTATACCATTCCTTTGGCACCTCCAGTCCCCTCCTTGCACGGGCACCTCTCACATGCCCTTCAAAGGAAAAGAAATCCCTTATGGAGCATATATGAGTCAAAGGAGGTAGGTAGGATGCGGTTGGTTTAACCCTCTCTCCAAGCTGTTCATCCGTGAATTCCCATGGGTATTGCTTTTCTGCATTAAGGATATAAGCGCCATCCTTCTCAACTGAAATCCACTGCTCAATGCCGTCAAGAAAAGTTCGTCCTATCTTCATTGGCGATCAGAGATTGCCTCTTTTGGCCTGCTCCCGTTCTATTGCCTCGAACAACGCCTTGAAATTCCCCTTGCCGAAGGATGTCCCACCCTTTCTCTGTATAATTTCGTAAAAGAACGTTGGCCTGTCACCTATCGGCTTTGTGAATATCTGGAGCATGTAGCCCTTGTCATCCCTGTCCACCAGTATGCTGTAACGTTTCAGCACATCCAGATCTTCGTCGATCTTTCCCACTCTGTCAAGAAGGTTGTCGTAGTATGTGGCAGGCGTCTCCAGGAACTCTATTCCCTGTTTCTTCAGCTGGGAAACAGCTTCCACGATGTTATCCGTCGACAGTGCAATATGCTGGACTCCAGGTGATTTGTAGTAGTCCAGGTATTCCTGTATCTGTGACTTTTTCAGCCCAAGCGCCGGCTCGTTAATGGGAAAAACAATTTTCCTGTCATTATATTCCACCACCTTTGATTTGAGGGCGGAATACTCCGTGCTTATGTCCTTATCGTCGAAGGTCATAAACTGCCTGAAATCCATACCTTTTACGTAAAATTCGACCCAGGGGTCCATTTTATTCTCTTCCACGTTTCCTACTACATGATCAATCGCCTTTAGCCTGCCCCCTTTGTGATCTGAATTTTGGGGAATTGCCTCATAGCCTGGTGGAATTTCCCTGTCATAAGAACTGTAATCCACAAGGGTGTGGATTTTTTCCCCGTATGTTTTGACAGCAGCACTCCTGACCTTCCCCCCTTCTCCCTTAATTTCCTGGATTTTTGATGGCTTAATCAGTCCTCTTTCCTCTATTGTTTTAATGGCAACATCTATGTCTGGCACTTTTATAGATATATCATGAACGCCATCCCCGTGCAGTTTTATATGCTGGGCAATTCCTGAATTTGGATCGAGAAAGCTGGTTAGTATCAAACTTACCTTTCCCTGTTTCATCAGATACGAAACCCTGTCCCTCACGCCTGTTTCTGGTCCGGCGTATGCTACGGGTGTAAAACCCATTGCCTTCTCATGATAAAATGCCCACTGCCTCGCCGATCCAACGTAGAACTCGACTGCACTCACTGAATCTAAAAATGCCTCCTGATTCATCAGTGGTAATAGTGATAACAATTATTATACAATTTCTATTCTCGATTATAATTTCATTAAATCTCCCCAAATCGCTGTTATTGAGACTCGCCGTGCAAAAACTTTTAATATATCCAAACGCTATATATTTATATGGCTGAAAATAAGGAGCCTGAAGCGCTCAAGTTGAATCTTTCGATGTTTTCTAAATTTGGGATGATCGGCGGTTTGCTGGTTGGAATTGGAGTAATCATACTCTCCATTGGTGCTATACTTTTCGACGTATGGTTTATTGTAAATTATTTCACCACCAATTCTTCAGATTGGGCCTCCCTGTCTGCATTTATTATAACTATTCTGGCATCGGTCTTTCTTTTGTTCATAGGGGGGATGATATTGATGTGGTCTACAAAAGAGAAGCTCCCTACCAATATCAATATCGTCTCCCTCATGGTGTTTGTGTTTTTCCTGCTGCTAGGTGTTGCGTCATTAGTTATACAATATTCAAGCAATTACCCTGCCTTTAACCTCGCACCGGGTGTAGAAATCCTCATTGGTGCCGTTATTTTACTGGTAGGCGGAATTGTTTATGGACTCAAGAGTTTGGTCAGCAAGTTAACCGGGGCTATAATTGCAACCGTCGGTTTCATTGTGCTATTTATTGGCTATTTATATACCCCAACATTACCTGCCTTTTTCCAGGTATTCTATTCAAGTAATCAGCTAACATTCTTTTATTTCACTCTATTTCCGGCATATCTTTTCTCCTTCTTTGGCTTCTTTGGATCTTCTGACATACTCGCCTTGGTCGCATTTTTGGTTGGAATTGTTGCTCTAATCATGATGTTATTCACAAAAACCCGCAAGGTATTGGTTGGGGAGATATTCGGTGGGATTGCACTTATGATTTTTTCCATTGGCCTTATCATAACAGGAGCATTCGTTCTCTCTAATTCACTCTTTACCAACTTTAATTTTTTGAATGGTTTACCGGGCGCTACAGGAATTAATTATATTTTCATAATGCAGGCTGCGCAGGCCGTCCTCCTTACAGCTGGAGTGTTGTTTTTAATTAGTGGAATATTCCTGTTTGTGTATGGACTTATCAGAATTTTATCCCATGCGGGGGAATTGGGAAAGGCAATGAGCGCTTAACCCAGTTTTTTCCATTTTAATTTTATTATTTTTTTCGGAATATTGATTAGACGTAATATAACCCATTATGCACATTTTATATTGGAATTACCGAAAGATGAGTGCTATCTCTTTTATAGTTAAATATAGAGGCGAAGTGCGTGATGGACAAACGGAAACTTAATGGATAATTATTTTCAGTTAGCTATGTTGACAATTGAAGGAAACTAAGTGATCCAATTTTCATCAGAAGCCCTTTTAATAAACTGCAATTCTGAGAGACTCCATTCCCTTGTTAATAACACGGCAAATATAAATTAAGTTCAACAACAGTGAGGGGCCAGAATGCGTGTTATTCCAGCTTATCAAAAATCTAGCAGTATCATACTGGTTTCTTACTATCAGATAAACCTCTATCGGCACTCCCGTCCTTACTGATGATGTTGTTGATGTCGAACTTAGGTCAAGGCTATCTGCCTGCATACTAAATGAAAGGATCATTACGGTTGGCGCAGATCCTCTCCCGTATAATTTGTGTCAATATACCCTACAAGATCTGTATTTTGTCAATGGCAAGAGGAGGCCGGGTCCGGGAATTGAACCCGGGTCCGGGGATCCACAGTCCCCAAGGATATCCACTACCCCACCCCGGCCATTTGCAACACTGAAGTATATAGTATTATTAATGATTTACAGCGGATGCGGTCACGAACAGTGCAGCATTAACCATTACCCTATCCTTCTTGTGATGAGGATAACGGTGCTTGATCGTGAGTGTTACGGGTACCTCTCGGAGAATTTCTCCACGTTCGGAAAGGTAATTTCGCATAAACGGAGATCCCTTTGCATTCAGAATCGAATACACGATTTTGCTTGTTCTCAGGGCAGCATCAATGAAAGGGAGATCGGAATCCTTTCGGACCGATCCCCATGGCGGATTCGTAAAGCAGGTGTCAAAATTTCCTTTGACATCATGCACGTCGCAATGCTCAAACTCAACGTTCATTCCTTTACAATTTTCTCGTGCGATTGCAATCGCATCAAGGTCGATATCCACAGCGAGCACTTTCGAAGCCCCAAGCATTCTGGCAGCATAGGCAAACGCCCCGTTCCCGGTTCCAAGATCAAGAATGTACTTCCCTGATACGTTACCTTCAAGAAATGCAGCTGTTACAATATCGGCAACTACCGCGGGATCAGTGTCATACTGCTCCAGCGAATTAATAAACGAATCCTTGCCTTTCAGCTTCTGAATGCTGATTTCAAGCTGTTTCTTGTCCATCCGGTGTTCTTACTGCATGTTGCCGACTGCAAGCGCAACGATTTGAGCAGCCATCCTTGCGCTTGACTCCGCGTCTTCACCGCGCGACTCAAGAAGCCGCTCAATTCTCTTAATCGCTCTGTGCTTTTTCCAGGTACCGCTTTCATGCGCGGCAAGAACGATGTAAGTCGCAATTTCCCTGTCCACGTTTATGCCGAATCTCTCCCTGAGCTTTATCTGCCAAAGAGGTATCAAAACACCAGGAATTTCCCTAAGATCACTGGCATTTCTTACCCCCTGTATAATCTTGTTAGGATTCGTAGGTTGCCTCTTCTTAGGATCGCGCATTATCGTTCTATACAAATTCCACGTATAAGCTTTTGTATTTTTAAATATTGGGCAAAAAATACAAATTTACTGTATTGCGAGAAGCCGGTATTTGAAGGCATTTCGAAGCAAGGCACTGTATAACTTTAATGTGTTGGCAATATTGTATTACAATACATGCAAAATGGCTAAGGTTAACCTCCGAGCAAATGAATTGAGATCGAGTTAAATATTATACATGCTGCCACAATCTTTGAGTTATTCTCTGGCTGTGAATTTATTTCTCCTAAAGTGACAACTCTTCTTGTAGTTTCGTTCCGATCCCTGAACACCAAATTATGGGGAGAATTAAATGTAAATGGGTAATGCGCTTAAGGTTCAAAAGCCTCAAGGCTGTCTATTTCGAATACATTGTGTTCCCGGTGGAGCCCTAAATATTTGGGAGGCAGGGTTATTCCACATATCTTATCGGAAACTAATGAACAGGACCGTATCTAGAGTGGTTGATGTAAGGGAAATAACCTCAGATGAAAGGCATGGAATAGAGTTCCTGGAGATGCCTGCCACATACTACGACAACCTTCTTGACAGGGTGGGAAAGATCGAC
>JAJYPW010000025.1 GCA_021795055.1 Thermoplasmata archaeon | reverse complement strand
CTGTCGGCCCATCGTACATGGAGGAATTTGTAACATCCATTGCGGTAAGATCGCTAATAACGCTCTGGTATTCGAAAAGGGCCTGCAGCATTCCCTGGGATATTTCAGGCTGATAGGGGGTATAAGCGGTCTGGTATTCGCCTATTGATACCACGGTATCGACTACTGAGGGGATGATTCTCCGGTATGCGCCATTACCAAGGAAATTGATGCATCCAGAGGCGCGATTTTTTCCGGAAACGGCGGCAGCCTGAAGCAGGAGGTCATTTTCCTCAATGCCGTGACCGATCTTCAGACCGTCAGTTCTAGAATTCTTAGGGATATCTGAAAAAAGGGCATCCACCGTGTCGAGCGATAAAAAATTGAGTATCTCGGAGCTATCCTTCGAGGACATGCTCCGGGATTACAAGGATAAATATGCTTTTGCTGTTTACTTGTACTTTACCTTGCTTGATGCCCTGAAGACGAACTTCCTCTTTGCCGGGACATCGATTATTTTCTTCGTCTGTGGGTTTCTGGCCTTCCTCGGGCTCTGCTTTCTCCTTTCGAAGATTCCAAACCCTGCAAGGTTGATCTTCGATCCCCTGTCCGCCTCGGATATTATTGTGTCAAGGAAATTCTTTATGACTCCCCTTGCCACGCGCTGTGTTGTGTTCGTCTTCTTCGACACGCTTTTAGATATTTCGCTTATGCCTACCATTTGGGTTACCCCAAAAGAATATACGCATAATACTATTTAAATATTTTTATCCGGCTATTACTGGGCATTGCTAAACTAAACGTCTTGAGTCATTACACTATTAACATAAAAATCAGAATATATTTATAATTATTCCACCGGGATATAATCCTACGGGATTCTACGAGAATTGGGGCTATGCCGGGTGGCATTTATCCTCAGAAAAGAACGGTTAAATATAAACTACACATTGACACCGGTGAAGTTGATAGAAAACTGGTTTTCGGAGCGTTATTCAGATAACCTGCAACTTTCGTTCAGGGTGAGGGATCAGTTGCTTTCCGTTAAAACGGACTTCCAGAGGATTGATATTTTCGACACGTATGACTTTGGAAAACTTCTGACAATCGATGGAACGGTTCAAATGGCCGAAAATGACGAATACATCTATCATGAAATGATCACCATGGTACCATTCTACATGGCAGAGACGACACCGAAGGCAGCCCTCATAATAGGTGGAGGAGATGGAGGGGCTGCGCTCAGGCTTCTTGATCTTGGCCTGGAAAGGATAGTGAATGTGGAAATAGACAATCACGTGGTGGAACTTTCCAGGAGATTTTTCCCGGAAGTGGCAAAATCTTTCAACAGCCCGAAGGTGGAACTCATAATCGGGGATGGGATCAAGTACATGAAGGAATCAAAGGAAAAATTCGATCTGATCATTATTGATTCCACAGATCCAGTAGGTCCTGCAGAGGGGCTATTCAATCCGGCATTTTACCGGGACGCGTCCAGTAGGCTTAACAAGGGAGGCGTGATAGTGACACAGTCAGGATCGCCGTATTATCAGCCGTTCGCTCTAAGCAAGGCAAAGGAAGGAATAGGATCTGCCTTTTCCGGTTCCATGACCTATGTAGCTTTCATTCCCACCTATCCCAGCGGCTTCTGGTCATTTACAATGAATCCGTCCAGAGGGCGCGGAATAGGGGGCGTGAAGCCCGGCAGGTATTTCAACGGGGACGTTCTCAAAGGGTGCTTTTCACTGCCGGAATTCGTCAAAAAGATCATTGCCTGAAGCAGGTCATCGCACATTCCATCGCTTGGTCGCCTCTGCGAGCTTTTTCTCATACTTGCCTCCAAGCTTCTTTGCAATCTCCTGCATTTCCCTCAGGTTCTTTGAAAGGGATAGCTTGTTGCCATTTTCAACAATCGCGTAGAATTCCCTGGCATCCCTGAGGATCGTGAAGAACATGTATCCGAAAATAAGGGTCAACACGAAAGAAACCGCAAAAATCCAGTATTCCCAGTTTCCCAGCGACAACAGGCTCAGGCCAGCATCCCTGAACGAGCCATTAAGAAAAATCAGGTCGTTTATGGTGATTATCATGAAAATGAGGCTCGCAGCAAGTATAACCAGGTAAATTATAGGTTTGTATTCCCTTATATCCATTGTTCACCCATAATCGACATGTCATTTTAAATTATTCGACAGAAGCCGGTTTTGGGTGCCTATTGCATCAGGCCTTCCCTTGAACGGATGTATGCCAGCATCTGCGCAAGTGCCCTTGTCCTGTGTGAAATGGAGTTCTTTTCGTTGAGATTCATCTCGGCCAGCGTCCTGGTCTCATTCTCAGGGATGAAGATAGGATCATAGCCGAACCCGGAATTTCCCCTGGGTTCCAGGGAGATGGAACCGCGCAGAACACCTGTATACTGACTTGTTATGCCGTCAAGTAGCAGAGTGACGCAGGTTTCGAAATAAGCCGGAGAAGGATTGCTCCCTAAGAGCCTAATTATGCCGGTGTTGCCGATCGTTTTCTGGGCATATGAGGCGTAGGGGCCAGGAAAACCCCCGAGTTTTTCAATGAAAAGCCCGGTATCCTCTATGAAAAAGTCCCCCTCTATCCTTCCCTTCAGGAACTCTATGCTTTTCAGTGAGATCTTGGAGACAGTATCCTCCTGGATTTCATCATACTTCATCCTGATCCAGTCTATCCTGATTCCCTCGGAATCCATGTAGCTCTTTATTTCCCGGTACTTGTGCTCATTGCTTGTGACCAGGTGAATCAGACGTACCTCCTCCTTTTCTTCAACTGGTTGAGTTTTTCAATCACTGTACTGTCACCTCTTTCCAGTTTATTATAGATCGCCTCAATTGATTCAGGATCAGGGATACCGCTGCTTCTCATTGATTCCTCCAGCAGGAACAGATCAACCGCCTTCTCCTCGTCTGTTGCATCCGTGGTACCCATGCTCGGGTCAATCAGGAGGAGTTCTCCATTCCGGTTAATCATTATGTTGCTCAGGGTAAGATCTCCATGGGAAATGTCGCATCTGTGCATCCTGTCCACTATCGAGATGAGATCATTCAGTATATCCGGAAATGTACCTGTCCTGGAAATGTCCCTCAGCTGTTTTCCTTCTATGCGCTCAACTGTCAGGCTGTTGCGGTCAGGATCAAATCCATAGACTATCGGCACCCCGATGCCTGCCCTGTCCAATGCGTGAAGGACCTGGAATTCCTGCAGGATCCTCGCTTTCCTGATCTTATGGTCAAGTTCCGGTATCCTGTAACTCTTTGCCAGTCTCTGTTTTCTCAATGCCTTTCTTCCTCTGAAAATCTCTTCAGTAAGGCTGGCCTCCGCCCCCTTCATCGAGGGATCCGGGTTCCATCTCTCCTCTATCCAGGGAGACGGAACTTCGTCGATCCTGAATCTCTGGTTTACCCATGTATCCTCGAGTCTGTCAGATCCGGATGACCCATAAATCAGGCTCCCAGCTATCGCAATCATTGCCCCATTGTCTCCGCAGTGTTGCGGTTCAGCAGCATAGTACCTTATTCCCAGCGACTTTCCAAGTTCGCTGAACATCTCCCTGAACCTCTTGTTAATCGCTACCCCGCCTGTGAGTATGATCTCGTCCTTCGACATGTGCTTAAGTCCCCTTTCAAGGCATTCCAGAACCATTGAAAAAGTGGTTTCCTGTACGCTGTAAGCAACGTCTTCCCTTTTTTTACCATCCGTGAGATGTTTCTGGGCGGCAGTGAGTATCCCTGAAAATGCAGTGTCCATCCCCTTGACAGAGTATGGCAAATCCAGCAGCTTCTTTCCCTCCGATGCGAGCCTTTCTATAACCGGACCTCCAGGGAAAGCATATCCTATTCCCCTGGCCAGTTTATCAAGCATGTTTCCGAGGCCTATGTCCATCGTTTCCCCGAAAACCCTGTAGAAACCCAGGCTATGCATTATCACCTGCGTGTTCCCTCCAGAAACATAGAGGACAGCAGGGTCAACAAAACCCGAGGCAGCCCGAGCCACTTCCAGGTGCCCCATTGCATGATTAACACCCACAATCGGTTTCCGGAACTTCAGCGAAATAGCTCTCGCAGCCGTTGCCGCCACTCTCAGGCATGGTCCCAGCCCCGGCCCGCGCGAAAATGAGACAAGGTCAATATCCCTGGGCGCTATTGAGGCCACCCTGAATGCTTCGTCTACCACATCCTTAATGTGATCGAAATGATGATTTGCCGCTTCCCTGGGCTGTATCCCACCCTTCTTGGGGAAATAGACGTGGGTAATTGAGGAGAGAATAGCGTTATCCCTGACTATCCCTGCGCCGATGGTATGGGAGGTCCCTTCTATTCCGAGAGTGAGCACTTCATTTCCATAGCGTTGCAGCTTATTTAACGGATATTCGTCTTATGTTTTATTGTGGATCAGTAATGGCAGAGGCAATGGATCATGATTTTCCTGCAGTTAGTCGGCCGGGCACTTAGGAAAAAGTGCTCAGGATCAGCAATCCTCCCAGCAACCAGATATAATGGCGGGAACGCGGAATGAGTACGCAATTCCTCCAGTAGATTTATTTTCAGTGAAACTTATGGCAGGCACCGACCTTTTTACTCATGGGATACAGGGAAGAGCCCATAGACCCGGGAGATATTTTGATTTTGGATTTGTCCTGTCCATGGATAAATTTCCATTCCAACTGCATTAGAGAATTGTTATAAACATGGAAAAAATCACTGGTGGCTCTTCAAGGGCGGATATTTGAAATGGCAAAGTCTCTCGCTGTTATTGCAGACAGGAAAACCGGTAAGTCATTTAAGAAGGAAATTTCATCAGACAACCTGAACTCCCTCACTGGTAGGAAGATTGGCGAGGAGGTGGACGGAATATTCTTCGAGCTCCCAGGATACAGAATGAAGATTACAGGCGGAACTACTGCGGACGGGTTCCCCATGCGAAAAGACCTGGCCCTTCAGGGGAAGAAAAAACTTCTTATTCCATATGGAACGGGCGAACGTGGCAAGAAAGGGATCAGGAGAAAGATCACATTCCGAGGTTCCCTCATCGGACCAGACATCGCCCAGCTCAATCTTGTCATAGTCCAGTACGGGCCAGGTACTATTGAAGAAAGTTCGGCGAAGGAAAACAAGTAATGCTTCCGCAACCATCAGTAAACGTTGGAATGGTTGGCCATGTCGATCACGGCAAAAGCACTCTTACAAAGGCGCTGACCGGGATCAAGACCGATATACATTCCGAAGAGATCAAGAGGGGCATATCCATAAAACTGGGATACGCAGATACCCCGGTATACAGATGCATAGATGAAACAGGCAAAGAGTATTTCAGCCGAGAAAAGTCTGCCGATAACTGTTCTCTGGAAAGAGTTGTATCGTTTGTAGATGCCCCAGGGCATGAGACTCTCATGGCTACCATGCTGTCAGGTTCCTCAATTATGAACGGTGCTATCCTGGTTATAGCTGCAAATGAGAAGTGCCCGCAGCCACAGACCAGGGAACACCTTACGGCGTTAGACATAATGGGGATAAGAAACATCATAGTGGTACAGAACAAAATAGATGTGGTCACCAGAGAAGGGGCAGAAAAGAACCACCGTCAGATCCTTGATTTCATCAAGGGAAGTGTGGCGGAGGGTGCCCCGATAATTCCCGTGAGTGCATATCATAACATCAACATAGACGTGCTGCTCCATGCCATAATGGATAGGATCCCGCCTCCCGCGATTAATGAGGCCGACAGTCCTTTCATGTACGTTGCAAGATCCTTCGATATCAACAAACCAGGCGCAGGCCCTTCTGAACTTAAAGGTGGAGTTCTCGGCGGTTCGCTTGTAAGGGGGGTACTAAACGTCGGCGATGAAATTGAAATCTCTCCCGGCCTGCAGTTTACCAGGGGCAAGAACCAGGTCTGGGAAAATCTCTACACCCGGGTAGTTTCTCTTCACTCTGGAAAGAATGAATACAGCCGCATACATCCAGGAGGGCTTGCTGCGGTTGGCACGGAACTCGATCCTTTCCTTACGAAGGCGGATGCTCTTACCGGGCGAGTGCTTGGACTGCCAGGAAAGATACCCACGGGAACATCCGCATTGAGGATTGATGCGCACCTGCTGAAGAGAGTGGTAGGATCGGAGGAGGAGCAGAAGGTCGATCCGATCAGGACAAAGGAGAGCCTTATGCTGACAGTGGGCACTGCAAACACCGTGGGCATAGTCAATAGCCTCAGGGACAGCGTGGCAGAAATACAGCTCAAGTATCCCGTTGCCGCATATGATAAAGAAAGGGTGGCCATAGGGAGAAGAATAATGAACAGATGGCGTCTCGTCGGCTATGGCGAGGTAACTCTCTGAAAATATTCGCATATACTGCTGAGCGGGCAACCACTGCAATAGGGTGTGGGGCGGCAATGTTCTTTTCCCAGTTGCACAAGCGTTGCATGGAAGTTCTTCAGGGAATCGTTACCTTTGATGGACATCTCTACAAGTGATCTGATCTCGTCTCTTCGGGTGGTATTATCCATGCCAAGCCTGAAAAATATCCTGACGGTGTATCTGTCAACTACGAAAACATCTCTGTCAAGTATGTAGCAGAGTACGCTCTCTGCAGTTTCCTCGCCAATTCCATTCAGTGCCAGAAGGAACTCCTCCGCCTCGCTGGTGGTCTTTTTTTCCAGCGATTCAAAGCCTCCGGCAGCAGCAATAGACCTGCACACCGAAATGAGCCTTGATGCCTTTATTCGGTAAAAACCAGAGCTTCTGATCAAACCCGATAGGATGCGTTCACTTGTCCTGGCAATGATCCGGATGTCCAGCATTCCCCTCTTTCGCAGTTCTGAAAGACTTTTTTCAACGTTATTCCATGATGTGTTCTGCGTAAGTATAGCCCCTATGAGGATCTCATCTCTGGATCCGCCAGGCCACCAATTCAGATCCCCGTAGTATGCCTCCAGCATTGACGCAGCGGATAATATCAGATCATCTGGTGTCAAACTGACAGTGCAAAATGTTCAAAGTATTTAGGAGTTCTGCTGCAGGATACATCTGAAAATTTCAAACCATCATCGAAAGCTGAAGTATAGTTCTATTTTGTCTTCTACATTTTCCGAACGCGGTATTGTACCTGAAGTCAGACTCTCATCTGAAGGAAGAGAATCGAACCCAGGCTGGACCTAAAAAGACTTTTTTGACGAGGACTATGCCGGATGTACAATACGGTACAAATCCAAATACAGGAGTTTGCGTACATGATTCCTCCACTTATGAATGCTCATCAGGGCGGATTCAGGTAGGCGGAACTTGCGCCCCTACCCCTCAGTGGTCTGCCGTCTTTGCAGACATGCAGTCAATTGGCGGCTTCTCCTTGATTAATGAGGCAAATGCGCAACAGATACCATACTCATCTACTTAAGCACAGACTAATGGCACAGCCTTCCATGACATAACTTCGGGGGGACAACGGATACTATTACATAGGATCAGGTTACGACGAAGCGATTGACATTGGCAGCCATGTTGCTTATGAATTTATCTCCCCCACGCCATCATTTTGATGGCGGAATTTTTAGGCAATTTCTTGCAGGCAATAGATATATAAGTTTAGGTAAAATCCCGTGAAGTATGAGCGAATTCGATGCAATCGTCGTAGGAGCAGGTCCTGCCGGGGCATCGGCAGCCTCCAGGATGGCATCTTCCGGACTGAATGTTCTCCTGGTAGAAAGGGGTGACCCACCAGGCAGCAAGAACGTTTCTGGAGGAATCCTTTGGGGGCAGGAACTTTCCAAGCTCTATCCGGACTGGGAAAAGAGTGCCCCTCTTGAACGCTTCATAAGTAACAAAGTAACCGGTTTCCTTACAGATGACTCTTACATCGGCATCGACTTCAGGACAAAGAAATTTGAAAAAGAGAAGACAGGTTATTCGGTCCTGAGGACAAAACTGGACGGCTGGCTTGCCAAGAAGGCAAAGGATGCGGGATCTATGGTAATCACTGGCATCACCGTCGACGGGCTTGCCTGGAATAGCAAAAGGGTGGTGGGGATCAAACAGGGTAATGACATTGTCACATCCGATCTGGTTGTCCTCGCGGAAGGCGCCAACCCGAGAATCGCAATAGGAGAGGGTCTCCGCCCTCCCATTGGGGACCATGATGTCGCAATAGGAATAAAGCAGGTTGTTAAGCTTTCAGAACCGGTAATCAATGAAAGATTCAACCTCAGGAACGGAGCCGGCATGGCAGCAGAATTCTCCCTCGGCTTCCTTAAGAATGGAGTAAAGGCAGGTGGATTTCTTTACACCAACAAGGACACAATCTCTGCCGGCGTGGTGATAGACATAGCCGGGCTAAGGAAAGACAACAGCACCTATTCTTTCAATATCATGGATCAGTTCGTCAGCCACCCCTATATAGCCCCATACCTCGAAGGCGGGCAACTTCAGGAGTACAGCGCCCACCTGGTATGTGAAGGCGGCATTGATTATGTACCCAAGCTTTACGGCAATGGTTACGTGATTACCGGAGATTCTGCGGGATTATCATTCAGCAACGGCATGGTAATCCAGGGAATGAACTATGCAATCGCATCCGGGATCGCAGCGGCTGACACTGCAGTCAGATGCAAGAATAGCGGGTCTTATGATCTCAACCAGATAGCATATTACGACCATCTCATGAAGGATTCCCAGGCGATTAAAGACATGAAGAACTTCCGGGGAATTTCTAAGGTGACATGGAGCCCGATGGTTCATGAATTTATCCCAAAATTTGCCGAGAATGTGCTGAATGGCATGTTCCGCGAAACAGGAGAGCCCAAAAAACACCTGATGGAAATAGCGCTTGGAAGCCTGAAGGAAACAGGTTATGACAGGAAGAAACTGATAATTGAAGGATTCAGATTGATGAGGAAGATGTGAATGAACATTGAGGAAAAACTCTCCGTGCTGAACTACAAGACTGACCCCACCTATGCACATATTACAGTAAAACCTGATCTATGTGAAGTCTGCCCGGATCATTTCTGCACTTTCGCATGTCCTGCAAGTTGTTATAAGTTGATTGACGGCAAACTGAATTTCAAGTATGAAGATTGCGTTGAATGCGGAACCTGTTTCGTTGCATGCTCTCATGGCAGCGTGAACTGGACCAACCCGAAGGGCGGGCAGGGGATAAAGTACAAACTGGGGTGATATGCCGTGGTTCTTGAAATAGTTGTGATGGTGAAGCAGGTACCGGACAGCCAGGAGGTAGTCATAGATCCTGTCACGATGAACCTGAACAGGAGCATGACCAGGAACGTCACGAACAGGGCAGACGAGAATGCCCTTGAGGCAGCGCTGCAGATAAAGGATAAGATTCCGGCAAATATCACCATTGTTTCCATGGGTCCCCCGCAGGCCGAAACCACAATGATTGAATGTCTT
>JAJYPW010000024.1 GCA_021795055.1 Thermoplasmata archaeon | reverse complement strand
CCCCTTCGTCTCTGAGGGTCTTCTGGTGATCATCGGGATATACTTCGTTCTGATCGGTTACAGGGAGGACGGGCGCAAGGACATCCCTGGCGCTGGGAATCCGCTGCTGCTTGTAAGTATTTTTCCAGACCTTGCGCTTATGCCCATCCTGCTCTCAGGCGCAGGCTTGCCATTATATCAGATATCTGCAGTCCTACTGTCGTTCATTGCAGCCACTGTCCTATCCCTGACACTGATAATCGGATTTTCCGGCAGCCAGATCGGATTGCGCCTGTCACGCCTTAAACCAAACAGGATGGATTACGCAATAGCCGCCATGCTATTTGGTACAGCGCTGTTCCTTTTTCTGTTCCCGGAACTATAGAAAAAGAATAAATCACCAGCTCTGCATTAACCCAGGTGCAGTTCAAGGCTAGACTTGTGGAATGGAAGGAGATAGTTGACTGGTGCGACACACTCAGAAGCAGAATAATCGGGAGTTTTGATCCAGACTTCATAATCGGGTTATCAAGGGGAGGACTGGTGCCGGCCCGAATACTTTCCGACAGTCTCCTGATAAAAGATCTGTTCACGCTGAAAACCGAGCACTGGGGAATGACGGCGAATGTGGATGGCCAGGCAGTGCTCAGGAAACCAGATTCCCTGAACGTGAAAGGCAGGAGAGTCCTGATTATTGATGACATAACAGACACGGGCGAGAGCATGGACATCGCAAAGAAGTACGTGCAATCCCTGGGCCCCGCTGCCCTGAAAACCTCGACGATGCTCCACATTGACCGGTCAAAGCACGTACCAGATTTCTTTGCTCAGGAGGTAAGCGGATCAGACTGGACCTGGTTCATCTTTCCATGGAATACCCACGAAGACCTTAACAATCTCATAGGGAAATCCTGCCACGGTAAATTCAACACTGGCCAAATCCAGGGGATCCTGAAGGATCAATATGCTCTCAACATCAGCATGGAAGTTCTTGATTCGGTTCTTGCAGACCTGGTGCAGCTGGGAAAGATAAAGAAGGAAAGAGCAACTTGGGTGACTGCATAATCAATCTGGAACTATGACGGTTCCGGACCTTCCGCTAACGGCATCGGCAGCATCATCTAAAGAGGCTATAACGGCCTCTTTTCCGCCACCCCTGATGAACAGCACTGACGCCCTGACCTTGGGTCCCATGCTCCCTGACCCGAATTCACCACGCCTGGCAAGATCTTCTGTCTCAGACACGGTTATCCTGCCGATCAATTCAGACTCAGGCGTCCCATAATTCCTGTATGCGCCTTTCACATCGGTTAAAATTATGAGTTTTTCGCACCCTATTCCCTTAGCCAGCACTGATGATGCGAGGTCCTTGTCGATCACAGCCTCGACCCCCTCAATCATACCGTTTCTTTCAATTACGGGGGTCCCGCCACCGCCGGCACTGATGGGAATAAACTTATTCCTGAGGAGTTGAAGCACCGCGTTTTCTTCCAGTATTCTCAGGGGCATCGGGGATGGAACCACCCTTCTCCAGGTCCCGTTCTTGCTGTTCACCAGGGACCAATGATACTTCTCGGCAAGCACCCTGGCCTCGTTCTCCTTGTAAAACCTCCCTATCGGTTTCGATGGGGAAGCAAAGGCGGGGTCATCAGCGGAGACAAGCGCCCTTGAAAAAACCGACACAATCTGCTTGCCGGTTGTGGTGACTGAATTATAGGCATTTGCTATAATCTCAGATATTAGCCCCTGTGACATTGACCCGCATGCATGCAGAGGCATGGCCGGTACCCCATCCGCCGGCTGCTCGTTCCTCAAGAGTATGTCCCCCACCTGGGGGCCGTTTCCATGGGTCAGCACGACATCATTATCCTGCAGAATGCCGTTCAGCTTGGCCATCGCCTGTCTGGCGACGTTGAACTGGGCATCGTAGGTCCTCTCAGCATTCTCCGAAATAAGTGCGTTCCCCCCAAGTGCTATCAGAATCCTCATATGCTTCCCGGAAAGTTTGGGATGCATTGGCGATATTTATCTGTGTTTATCATGAGGCGCAGCGTAAACTGGTTATTTCATATAATATCGGGTTTCCGTCTCTCTTTCACGGATCTGTTCAGCCTGATCATCATGTATATTGCGATGATCATTGGCACAATAATCAACGGCGAAACCAGGAATATTTGCTCAAATGCGGACAGAAGGAGCAGGCCAATTACAAGGCCAAGGGCAAAATTCTTGATCAAAAGCTCGTTCCCGTGAACGGGGAGATGGCGGATAAGTACGGCGAGCAATAATAGGTATGATCCCGCATAGAGAATCGCATCCGCGAATGGCGGAATCAAGCTTCCGGGCAGATTGGGGATCAGGAATGCATAGACAATATAGAGTGGAAATACAATGATTCCCAGCGTATAGAATCTCCCTGCCGGCCAGTCCGATCCGATTCCTTTGGGCATGCCAAAACCGGATGGGAGTATATAGGCAATCATTACCAGAACAATGGCAGCAGCAATAAACAATACATATTCGCCCGGAGTCGGTGCACTTCCCGTTACGGAAATCTGAGAAAAGTTGACCAGTGCGACATCCCCCATATAAACGATAAGGGTCAGCAGCAACCCACGCTTTCCCAGCAGTGATTTACCGGAAATTTCAGGATACGCAAGCTTCAGCAGAAGCAAAGGCAGGGCAATGCTGAAGATCGAATGGAATAGATCAATTCCCAGCACCAGGGACCAATCCGTCCCGGCAAACCTGCCATACACTGCCATGGTTGAGGCAACGCTGTGTGTGGAGGACAGGAAGAAGGAGTGAACCGCTATCCCTTCCTCCATGATCCCGTACGCACAGCCCAGCAGGAGTATGGATATCCATCCCTTCCTAAATCTAACGGAGAATTCCCTGATCAGGAGGGCTCCAGCAGTGTACATCCCGATGTCAAGAAAAAGGGCTACAAAAAAAGACGGAGTGGAAAAGACAATTTCTGAAAAATTAGACGACCCGGTGAGATACTCCGGAATGCCTGGCGTGACGATGGCCAGAACGAGGATAATCAACCTGCGGTTTTGTGCAAGCTCTGCCAATTTCAACGGCCCGAATACAGGAACTCACTGCTTGAGAATTCGTACTTCGATATTCTCCTTGGCCTTGTTCGACAGGTGCTCTATGTATTCTCCCATGATTCCGGAGGGAACTTCGAGCATGCCAATCCAGCTTCCGTCATTCCCCCACTCTTCTTTCTGAAGGTACCCGCTCTTGGCAATATCCCCATACAGTTTTCCATAAGCATCCCCCTTCAGCTTCACGGCAATCTTGCTCTTTTCCATCTTTATCGGGATCAGTGGCCTGATAGCCTTGAGGACCACCTGCATCTGCTCTTCCACCGACTTGAAAGGGTCAATATGCACCTTCGCCTCCTCCATCGCCTGTGCAATCCTGTTCGGAGGGTTGGGCAGATTGGTCTGCGGGTTCAGGCTTTCGCGGGAAATAATGTTGATGATCTGCTTTGTCTTGCGTTCAAGCATCTCCCTCCTCTGATCTGTGGTGAGCTGTATCTGCCCTTTCCGGACTATGGCAGTCACGACTTCCTTGAGGTCTGTGGTCTTGAATACCTCCATCAAGGTGTCGTTACCGATCTTTTCGCCCTTGCGTGCGTCCTTGAAAACCTGATCTATCGCAAGATCCCGGTCGAGATCAATCTCGCCCGATCTTATCCTGTCTGCGGAGGCCGGATCAATGAGAATCTCGAACTTGTGACCATGCGACTCGAGTCGTGCGACTATGGCATCTTCCACCCTGACCATGAAAAATATATGTTTATGCCTTTAAAAAACACTTTGATTCCAGCATAAGAAACCTTTAATGCCTGTGGCATACTTATCGCTCCGCAAGATGAAACTTCGGCTAAGGTTGTTTATCGCCCTCATGGCACTTGTCCTAGTCTTCTCAATTCCGGGATATATCGTGGTAGACATTGCAGATTTCCTCTGGACTGCATATCTGTACCTCACCGTTGCCCTGGGAGAGATAGCAGTTGCGGTATTCACCATCTTCCTTTACACAAGCAGGGAAATCAGGGGCCGGGGGAAAACAGCAGGGTTATCGGGGGTGTACCTTCTTTTTATCGGCGTGCTTTATGTCGCTTCCCCAACATTTTCGGAGATAGTGCTTGGATATCTGTTTTCAACCATCCTGTTTGTTTTCGCAGTGGGATACGATATCTCCAGGAAGAGATACCAGGCATTGGTTGCCATTATCCCCTTGTTGATAATCTCTGTTTCGCTGGCTTTGCCAGTAATCACGGCATATTTCATGATGCTCGGCATACTGGTATTCGGCATGGCAATGTTTTATGAATTCAGTAAACCGAAGCCTTCAAACGTGCCTGTTCAACCGGTTGCACCTAAAAAGGCCAGCAACCCGCCCACAGCACAGACTGCTGCCAATCAGAAAAGCCAGCCTTCCACTTCTGCTCCTGCAAGATCCTCACCCATCAATACGTCCCCCATAACGGCAACGATACCGCCGTCACAGCAACAAACGGCGCAGGCATCGAAACAGCCAGCAACCAAGAATGACAACCAGTTCGGGTACAAACCTGCCGTTTCACAGCCGTCCCAGCCCCAGCAGGCAAGCTTCAAGGTCATCAAGACATGGCCGTCGCAGGGAGATTACCAGAGGGCTTTCCAGAATCTCAAGTTCTCCATTTCGGCAAAATATCCGGATATAAAGGCTGGAAAAGTACTCAACAACCCGAATGTCAAAGTACCCGGAAACATAGTCTATTCCAGCGGTAACTACGGAACAATATTCAAGATGGATGTCGGCGGGCTGCCGTACGCAATAAAATGCTTTACCAAGTCCAGCCAGGACATACAGCGCCGATACTATGAGATAAGCAGATACCTTAAGGAAATACAGGGCAAATACAACATTGAAGCACTGAAGAATTTTCAGTACCTAAACCAGTGCGTCAGAACGATGAAGGATCCTACCTTCTTTTACCCGGTTCTTAAAATGGACTGGATTGAAGGCTCCGTGCTGAACAGCTTCATTGCGGCAAACGTAAAGAAACAATCCGTCCTGAAAAACCTTGCACAGCTGTTCCTGGAGACTTCAGCAAAACTCCACAGGCTCGGGGTATCCCACGGGGACCTTGCAGGCGACAACATAATCGTCACACCGAAAGACAGCATTGCGCTTATTGATTATGACGGAATGTACGTACCGGCTTTCCGCGGTGAAAAGGCTCCGGAAAAGGGTCACGAACACTTCCAGCACCCCGATCGATCCATAAGTCATTTTTCCGAGGACCTTGACAATTTTTCAAGCCTGATCATCTATACCTCCCTGCTGGCCGTTTCCTCGAAACCTGAAATATGGAACAGATATAACAAGGGCGATTATGACTGCCTTGTATTCCGGCATAACGATTTCAAGGATCCGGGCAGTTCGGAGATCATCGGGGATCTGACGAAGCAGAACGGTATTGTGGGAAAGTTATCGAACCTGGTTTACAAGGCGATAGACCATGAACCTCTGTGGGATCAGATTTCCCCTGAGAGAATCCTTAAGGTCTGATTTTCAGGGGTTAACAAGCATGACTGTGACGTCGTCATTTCTCATTGTCTTCTCTTTTCTGAGCTGATCGACCTTCTCGCCGAAGGTATCGAATCCTTCAATCAATGAGGCCATCTTTTCCATCGGATCATCTTCAAGAAGCCATTTCGACATGGCATCAGTGGCGAGGATGAACGAATCGCCGTTCTTCCATTTCCTCCTCGAAATGGAGGCCTCAATCTTTATTGGAGAAACCTTTTCCAGGGACGGGTATCCATATCCGCTCCAGATCAGCTTCGGGTTGAACTTGAAATCCTCAGGCTTCATGTTTGGGTAGACCGTGTATCCGGATTCATCCAGATGGAACAGGCAGGAATCTCCGACAAAAGTCACGGTAAACTCGTAAAGGGAAGTATTGACATGAACACCTAGAAAGGTTGCGTAAGCACCGCCTGTAACCTTGTTCTTCACGAACCAGGGAAGCGCGCCCCATTCCACGCTTTTCTTCCAGATCTCCCTGCTCCTCTTTACGAGAGTCATAAAATCCCCGCTTTCATGAACCCCTCCTATCTCAGAAAAAGTGGCCGTAAGGGCTCTTGCCCATTGCCCGGCGAAACTTGAATCGCTGGCGCCATCTGAAACGGCAAATATTCCCCGATCTTCGGAGAAGGCGAATGAATCCTCATTCTCGTTGGGACGGTTCCCGACTTTCGGGACTGAGAGATACCGGACGGAGGTCAATTACTGCATCTGTCCGGAAGGTCCTCTGGTGCCGATGTCAATGAACTGGATGAGCTGTTCAAGCTGGGCGTTGTACACATAGCTTCTGGCGCCTTCCGATATGTTGTAGGACATTTCCCTTGCGTAACCCATGTACTGCTCCGGGAGCGGGCTGGAAATATCGAAGAGAATCCTAGCGTATTTATCCTCGGGCAACCCCTCCTCGCTGGAAGGGAATGTAATGGGCGTGCCTGGTGAACTGGAAACATGGCAATTCCAGAGAAGTGTATTTCCGTCCGTGGAAGCAATATTCATGATCTCCTTGGCCAGATCCGTTGGATCGCCATCTGTGGCCTGCCCGTCAGAAATGTTAATCACGATCGGAGGGTAGGTATCAGGCCTCTTTTCCACCCAGTCTTTAACCAGATCCCTGGCAAACTTGAGCGCATGGACCATTGGGGTGTCGCTTGCGGCTACTGGATCAAACCATATTCCCAGCTCATAATCAACGTCGATCAACCCGCCCTCGCCGTCAGATACTTTGGTAACCCTCTTTTCAGTTCTCAGCGGATTGTTTGCAAGCGCAGAAATTGGCTGCACCGGCTCTCCCCTAAGAATTGCCTGTGCAGTTCCTGCACGGAACCCATAACCTATAACGGAGATATAGAAATAATCCCTGATGCCGTCTGCCTTCGTGCACCGGCCTATAAATTCGCCAATCTGCCTGTTTATCGCATCCGCAGCCTCTCTGGCCTTGGAATTGTCGCTGCCCGGTATCTTGTGGCTCATGGATCTGGACTGATCAATCATGAACACAACAAGCGAGGGATTTGTTCTGCTGATTTCAGCTTCGTAACTCATCTGCCTTTGATCACCCTGCTATTACAAATATTTTGCTACTCATGCTGCACAAAATTAAAGGGAAGGGTAAAAAATTTATGGACCAAGTTTAGCGCGGTCCACCCGGCATGCTATTAAAAATGGGAGGGAATTTACATTAACTTGGAGACTTCGTCCCTGCTGTAAACCCTGTACTTATTGCCAGATGTAACTGCAGCGACCTCCGGAACAGATTTCGCAGCTTCCTCTTCCTGTGATGTCTTCAGAGCCGCTATTGCCAGCGAAATGGCCTCAGTTTCCTTCAAGTCTTCTGAATATTTCTGCTCTAGATATGCGGTAACCTGATCCTTTCCTGCGCCAACGGCAACAACCTTGTACTCGTTGATCGTGCCGGCCGGATCGCAGTCAAATACCCTGGGTCCGATCTGATCCATTCCGGCGAAGATCATCGAAACGCCGTAAGGACGGACTCCTCCATACTGTGTATACTGTTGCATCTGATCAGCGACCTTTTTGACGAGACTCTCAAGATTGACCATCCTTCCGTAAGTGACCTTTTCCTGCTGGGCCGCAACTCTAGAATAGTCGATCAGGACTCTTGCATCGGCAACAAGCCCTGACGTAACAGTGGCGACAAAATCATCAATAAGCTGTATTTTTTCCACAGAATTCTGCTCCACCAATCTGCTTCTTACTCTCTTTTCTGAAATCAGGGCCACTCCGTTCTTGAACTTAATCCCAAGTGCAGTTGAACCTTTCTTGACTGCTTCTCTGGCGTACTCTACCTGAAATAACCTGCCATCAGGCGAGAACACTGTGATTGCACGATCGTAGGCCATTTGTCCCTGTTGCATATAATTTCACCGGGCAATGGAATCCCATTCAAATAATAAACATTTGGTAACAGGTTTGACAGCTAATGAAGTATCATAGCCAATCTCTCCGCAAATGGTGTATCGATTGGAGCTGGATTAGCTCAGAAACTCTCGATCCTTTCCTTCATATTGTTAAAGGCTTGCCAGAGCCTTTCAGGGAATGCATCTCCAAACGAGCGGAAGAATTTCTCTGTCTCCTCGAGCTCTTTCCTGAATCCGGCCGTATCCACTTGAAGCAGGGAAGAAATGGTACCTGCAGATACCCCTTTGATATCTGAAAACTCTTCGGCGTTTGGGACATATCCGATTGGAGTCTCCTTAGCCCCGGTCTCTTCATTCACCCTGTTCACTATCCATCTGAGCACGTACATGTTGTAAGAGTAACCAGGCCAGAGAAATTTACCGGACTCATCCTTACGGAACCAGTTTACGTTGTAAATTCTCGGTTTTCTTTCCATCCTTTCCCCCATCTTCAGGTGGTGTTCGAAATAGGCTGCCATGTTGTAGCCGGTAAACGGCCTCATAGCCATGGGATCATTTCTAAGTACTCCCACCTGGCCAGTGGTTGCGGCAGTGGTTTCGACCCTCTGCATTGCCCCTATGAGAACACCCTCGTCCCAAGAAAATGTCTCAAACACCAGCGGAATCAGGTCTTTTCTCCTCCCGCCATAAAGAATTGCAGAAATTGGTACACCACCGGGGTTGTCGAACTCACGCGAGAGGTAGGGATACTGTCTTACTGAGGTTGTAAACCTGGAATTGGGGTGTGCGGCATTTCCGTTGCCCGCGTATCTGCTTCCAGTCCAGTCCCAGAGGTTTACTGGAATTTTCTCTTCCTTTCCTTCCCAGAATGGGATGCCGTCTGCGTCTACTGCGACATTGGTGAAGACAGTGTCTCTGTTTATGGTCTTCATTGCGTTTGGATTGGTTTTGTAGCTGGTATGCGGTACCACACCGAAGAAGCCGCTTTCGGGGTTGATACCCATTGGCGTTCCTTTGACCACATTAATCCAGGTGATGTCGTCGCTGATCAATTCCGTGGACCATCCTTTCTTCTTGAGTTCCGGCGTAGGTTCTATCATCGAAAGGTTCGTCTTTCCGCTGGAGCTGGGAAATGCCCCGGCAATGTAGGTTTCTCCGCCTCCTGGCCCGTTCACTCCAATGAGCATCATGTGTTCGGCCATCCAGCCCTCGCTTTTAGCCCGTTTACTGGCAATCCTCAGTGCATGGCATTTCTTGCTGAGAAGGGCGTTCCCTCCGTAGTCAGTGTTGACGCTTATCAACAGCCCCTTTCGGTTATTGAGTTCCGGAAAGTGGCAAATGTAGCGTTTACCCGCATCGAGGCCGCAGGTGGAATGCACTCCCAGAACATACCCGTTCGCACCGGCGAAAGAATGCGCAATTTCAATGCCGACCTTTGTGATTATCTTGAGATTCAATACAACGTATGGATTGTTTGTGATCTCCACTCCTGCATCGCCGAATTCCGAATCAATGGGCCCGAGCCAGTATGGGACAACATACATCGTCTTTCCCTTCATTGACTTGCTAAGGATAGGCGTCAGAATTCCCAGTGCCAGA
>JAJYPW010000023.1 GCA_021795055.1 Thermoplasmata archaeon | reverse complement strand
ATATTCAAGGTTCCGGAAAAGGTGGGGGGGAAGCCCTCTGGAAAAATAGACATAAGGAACGTGAAGATAGACAAGAAGTATCTCACCAAGAATATCATCGAGTTCAGGAAGAAGGAGAGGGTTGATCTTACTGCTGCTGACATAGTTGTATCGGGAGGCCTTGGGCTCGGCGGACCGGCTGGATTCAAAATGCTTGAGCAACTGGCAGGCGAAGTCGGAGGGGTTGTGGGTGCTTCACGTCCTACTGCGGATCTGGGATGGATTTCCAGGGATCACCAGGTTGGACAGACTGGGACCACGGTTAGGCCCAAACTGTATGTTGCTGCAGGTATTTCCGGAAAGATACAGCACATCATGGGAATGAAGAACAGCGAGACCATAATAGCAATAAATACTGATCCCAATGCCGAAATTGTAAAGTATTCTGACTACTTTATAAATGCAGATATCAACAAGGCCATTCCCGCCATCATTGACGCAGTCAAAAAATACAGGACAGAATCGGCTGGTGCCGGGAAATCCAAAACACCTTCACAGTAATGCAGACTGTAGAGGGCGTTAAGTCCCGCCCTTTCCTGCTATTTCCAGAGCAAAATATGTGATCACAAGGTCCGCACCTGCCCTGAAAATTGAAGTTATGTATTCCCCAACCGTTTCATGGGGCAGGATTCCAAGATCCAGGGCATGCCTGATCATGGAATATTCGCCGCTCACACTGTACACTGCCAGAGGCTTCGAGAAATGCTCCGAGACTGATTTCACGATATCCAGGTAGAAAATTGCAGGCTTGACCATGATTATGTCAGCACCTTCTTCTATGTCGAGGGACGTTTCCATAAGATATTCCCTCTTTCTGCGATAGTCCATCTGATAGCTTTTTCTGTCTCCCACCTTGGGTGCGGAATCGGCAGCATCCCTGAAGGGCGCATAAAGGGTGGAAGCATACTTGTTGCTGTAGCTCATAATCAAGACGTTTTCGTGACCAGATTTGTCTAAAGCCCTTCGTATTGAACCAACCTGGCCGTCCATCATTCCGCTCGGTGCGACAACATCCACACCGGCATCCGCGTAGCTAGCAGCAATCCTGTCATAAACTGAGAGTGTGGCATCATTGTCGACATAACCATCACGGATGATGCCGCACTGGCCAGTATCGGTGTATTCACAAAGGCAGAGATCCGCGATTACGTTAAGGGAGAAATTTTCCCTGGCAATCCTTATGCTCTTCTGCACAATCCCATCGCGCAGGTAGGATGAACTGCCTCCGGAGTCCTTCTCCTTCGGGATGCCGAAAAGAATAATGTTCCTGAGACCAGCATGCTGCAGTTCATCAAGATGTTCAGGCAAGGCGTCTATACCGTACCTGAAAATGCCAGGCATGGAATTGATTTCGCGCTTTCCATTCAGCCCTTCGTCTATGAAGACCGGCATAATCAGCTTCCTGATGTCAACCGACACGTCGTTGAGCAATTCCCTGATGGACTGGTTAACCCTTGCACGGCGCATTCTGGTAGTAGGGAACATAAGGCATAAATGCGAATCCACAATTTAAGTGATGGTATGGCTCCAATATTTCAGGTCAGGGCGATCTCGGAGATGATCCTGCCGTCCGAGATGCTGGACACAATCGTTTCCAGTTTCAGGAACGGCAATGGCCCCCTTCACCTGCCGCAGCAACCTTCGGGAGGGCTCACATATGACGCCAACGGCAACAGGCTCAGGGTGATATATGACCTGAAGGGTGAATCTAGAAATGAAACATCAGAAAAAGCACTTAAGATCGTTTCAGAGATTTCCATCCAGGTGCTGACCGCAGTGCTCAGCACTCTTCAGGGAAATGTGAAATACCCGGCTGTGAAAGGCATCTGGATAGAATGGATCAAAACCTCAGGCGACGAATGAGAGCCTTATTCCGGGCCATTTTTCTTCGTCATAGGTAACCGAGCCTATGTACATGCTGGCTGAGTCGGAGTTAAGCGTGACATAACCGTTAATGTCATTGATGTGGACAGTAAAGCTGGAATAATGATACAGTTTACGGTATTCCTCATCGTCTGCCACAATCACCACGATTCCGGTGGGCCTTATTGCATTTATGATGGTGGCGAAGTCTCCCGCAAATGAATCCCCATAGATGAACTTGAGGAAGTCAGTTGAGAACACATAAACGTATGGCTTCTTGGAGTTTGTCATGTAGTAATCAATGACCTCCCTGGGGAAATCCTCTATCATGTTCTTTCCGCCTATGTTTATGACAAACGGGCTGGACTTCTCTGCCTTTTCCGCAGTAATATAATGCTTCAGGAAGTCTGGATCCATTGTTCCAACAAGTATCCTGGACGATTCATAATTGCTCGACGTCACATCGAGTATCCCCCTGCCGTTGGTAATGCTGTGCTTGATCACGCTGTTCTTGAAAAGGTTGACGTACTGATCAACCACATTTGACTGGGTCTGCCGGTGGATCATTACCACTGACCCGAGGGGAAGCTTGTCTGTTGCATTAGGATATAGTTTTGCGAACTCGGGCATGCCAAGAGATACCTCGAACTGCCTGTCCTCCGCCTTCACGATTTTCTTCATTCGCTGGGCCGGATAGACGATCTGCTCCCTCTTGAAGGACTGGAAATGCCCTGAATCCAGAGAGTACAGATAAATGGGGCTTGATCCGATTGAAACCCCGCGGAGTTTCTCTATCGTAACGGTTCTGATGATAAAATTGTTGAAATAGTCATACCCCATCCTAACTACGCCGTCTGCATAGTAATCAAGCGCGATCTCCCTGTCCTGTTCCATTATCATGAGGATGTTTGCTCCTGACTTTTCCACCAGGTCCTTCTGTATAACCTGGAAGAGAATTTCCGGATCAAGATCGTATTTTTCTGCAAGGGCCTCGATAGAGTCAACCACCACGACTGGCTTGGAATTGACATTATGGCTTACAAAAGAATACAGGGATTCCAGTTCAGGGAGTATCTCCTCTATATTCAGGACGATTCCCTGGGAGCCAACATTCCCAAGATTTCTTGAAACCTTGCCCTCCTCGATCATCCTTTCAAGCCGTTCTAGGTTTTCCCGGAATGCATCGCTGAGCGTATCTACATTCCTGTTCCTGCTCTTGGATCCTGCTGAGACTTCTCCCAGCCATGGAAATCGCTCTGCAAGAGGATCATTGGAGAATCTTGTCGTGATATAATATGAGGGTGACGTTTTCCGGAGCGAATCAAGAAGCTCAAGGGCAAACGTGGTTTTACCGGCTCCAGGCTTGCCTTTTATGATCAGGGAACTGCCATACTGCTGCCTAAGAAACTTGGAAAAAGTTTCCAGCAACACGTCATTTAGCATCGTGGTTAAATCGTTAATGCTATATATATGTCTTTGCCGTCATCATCGGAGAAATGTCACTTCAGTTGAAATAATCGTCGAAAATAAATGTGGACATGATCCGGCTTTATTGAATATTCCTCATCTCTCCTTGTCCAGTGAAGGATTATATATGTGTTTTAGATTGCAGCGCGGTGACGGCCACAACAGTGGAAATACACCTGGTCTCATTCCGAACCCAACGGTGAAGCCCACTGTGTTCTGCACGCGTACTGTCTTCCGCGAGGGGACGGGAAATGTAGATCGCTGTCGCCACTCACGTTTCTTGGAGGTTCTATCCCAATGGTGAAAAAACCAGATTCTTCAAAGGAGGAAATTAACAGGGAAGGGGTAAGGGGCCTCTACGAGGAGAATAGGAAACTGGTGGATCAGTTTGGCGCAGAGTATCTTTCGAACGTGGAAAAGCTCCCGGACTTTTACACCTTCTCCAATGGGTTGATATTCTCCCACAGAAATCTCGGCGACTTCCTTAAGGCAATACAAAAGGGGGAAAAGACTGCAATTGTATCCGGGCTTAACCCGAGCTCCTCAATGCACATTGCTCATCTTTCTGTTTTCGATACGAACCTTTTCTTCCAGAGGAAGTATGGATCCAGGGTCTTTATCCCCATGTCGGACGACGAAAGTTACGTTACTGGGAAGATAGAGACACAGGAGGAAGGACTGAGGAAATCCCTCTCATTGACGAAGAGCATTCTAGCCCTGGGATTCGATCCCGCAATGACAGTGGTAATTATAGACCAGCTCTATCCGCAGATATACAACCTTGCATTTTCCATATCCAGAAAGGTCACGCTTTCCACCGTCAGAGCGACTTATGGATACACGCCGGATAAGAACATTGGTATGCACTTCTATCCCGCCGTCCAGGCTGCCCACGTGGTCTTCCCGAACCTCTTCGGGATACCGAACGTGCTGGTGCCAATCGGGCCGGACGAAGATCCGCATCTTAGGATTTGTCGTGATGTGGCCGAACTCCTAGGATACAGGAAACCATCGGTGATTCACTCACTTTTCCTGCCTGGCATAGACGGGAGCAAGATGTCAAAGAGCAAGAACAATGCAATCTACCTGCTGGACAGCGAGAAGGAAACAAGAAAAAAGATAATGAATGCTTTCAGCGGCGGCCAGGCGTCCATTGAGGAACACAGGAGAATAGGGGGAGACCCGGATGTGGACATTCCGTTTACCTACCTCAAGTATTTCTTCCTTCCACCAGACGAAGCCGAACGCATTGCGAATGAATACAGAACAGGAAAAATGCTGAGCGGGGAAATGAAAACCCTTCTTTACGAAAAGTTAGAGGAAAGGCTGGAAAAGTTCAGGAGGGCGTTTGACAGGGTGACCTATGATCAGATTGACAGGGTCATCATCAAGAACGATAAAACTGACATAGTATCCCTGTGCGAGAAATATTCCATCTAGTCCTCCCTCATGAAGAGGTCTTTCTGGATCATTGCCCTGAGTTTCTTCAACTCCGATGGTTTGAATATGCCGTACTCTGTAATAAACGCAGATACATATTTTGCAGGGGTCACGTCGAATGCCGGATTTTTTGCCCTGCTTTTCTCCGGTGCCAGCCTTTCCCCGCCCAGGGATAATACCTCATCCTCAGATCTCTCCTCTATGGGAATCTCCTCGCCGGAACTGATGGTGAAATCAAACGTGCTGGCCGGTGCTGCCACGTAGAACGCCACTCCATTCTCGTGCGCCACCACGGCCTTCTCATATGTGCCAATCTTGTTGGCAAAATCCCCGTTTGCGGCAATCCTGTCTGCACCGACGATGGCAAGGTTCACCTGGCCGGTGTGCATAAAATGGCCGGCGGCATTATCCGCAATGACCGCATATGGAATCCCCTCATTCTGCAGTTCCCATGCAGTGAGCCTTGCGCCCTGCAATCTTGGGCGTGTCTCGTCTACAAAGACGAATATCTGCTTTCCCTGCTGAGAAGCAATTCTGAGCGGGGCGAGAGCCGTGCCCCACTCTGTTACCGCGAGTGCGCCCGCATTGCAATGTGTGAGAATCTGCGCCGGGGAAGGAATCAGTTCATTTCCGTACTCACCGATTTTCCTGCAACGGTTGGTTATCTCCTGCTGGTACCTTCTTGCGGCTTCAAGTGAAAAACCGTTCGCAATCATGAATCTAATTGCCCTGAAGAGATCATATGCTGTAGGTCTTGTGCCGCCAATTATTCTGGTGGCCTCCTCCATATCCTCTCCGTTTTTCTTCGCAAGCGCAAGTCCCCAGGCAGCAGTAATTCCTATTGCGGGCGCACCTCTAACCACCATATCTTTTATTGCATGCGCAATGTCCTCAGTATTTCTGGCCCTGAAAAATTCAACCTTTCCCGGCAGCAGTCTCTGGTCTATCATTACAACCTCATTGTTTTCAAACCATACTGCCCTCAGTCTCCTGAGTTTCTCGTCGGTCTCTCCATTCATGTTACTTGATTCATTTACCGTAAAACTAGTTTTTCTTTTCGGAAGTCAAAAGAATCTTTATATTGAAACAAAATATCGGCGTGCTCTGGTTGCTTGGGCCCGTAGCTCAGCTAGGTAGAGCATCTGGCTTTTAACCAGGTGGTCGGGGGTCCGAATCCCCCCGGGCCCGCAGGGGTGGTAAGATGGCAAAAATAAACGTACTGAAACACGATATGGTGCCTGAACATCATATTGTAGGAAAGGAAGAAGAGGAAAGAGTTTTAAGGGAATTGAATATTAAGAAAGACTTGTTACCCAGAATTAATAGAAATGACCCTGCAATTAAGGCTTTGGAGGAAATTAACGGTCCGATAGAAGACGACACAATTATCAAAATTGTCAGAAAGAGCCCGACCGCAGGAATCTCCGTCTATTACCGGGTAGTGGAAGGCGGTCTTTTTAAATGAAGGAAATTATTGACGCATTTTTCAGATCCAAAGGGGTAGTAAACCACCAGATAGAATCGATGAATTATTTTGTCTCAACGAAGGACAATCCCAACAGCATAATGCAGCAGATCGTTGACGAAACCAAGATCTCCGATGAAGACGAGGCAGGGATCATCCTCCTTGATAAATCCAAGACAAGCGGCAAGGAAATAAGAATCGTATATGGGAGAACAAAGGACAGAAACGGAAAACTTTCCGGCCCAACCATATGGGTGGAAAAGCCCGAGATCAAGGAAGCCTCCGGTGCCGCAAACCAGATAACCCCTAACGAGGCGAGGCTCAGGGACCTGAATTATCTTGCGCCAATCAACCTTAAGGTCAAAGTTATTGAGGACGGAATTGAAAAGGACTCAGAAACCATAAGAATTGGGGAGTTGCCGGTCATGGTCAGGTCAAAGATATGCACCCTCAGCGGCCCCTCCCTTGACCAATATATCGAGAAGAACAATGGACCTGTCAGCGGTACGCGGGAGGAAAAGCTCCAGTATGTTGGGGAAGACCCAAGCGACCCTGGAGGTTATTTTATCATAGGAGGTTCCGAACGTGCCATAGTTTCGCTGGAGGATCTGGCACCAAACAGGATACTCGTAGAGTCTGAGGAGAAGTACGAGAGCATGGTTGAAGTGGCAAAGGTGTTCTCCCAGAAGGGGGGATTCAGAGCACTTACCTCCATGGAAAAGGGAAACGACGGAATCATAAATGTAACAATCCCCAGCGTTGCCGGCACAATTCCTCTGGCAATACTAATGAAAGCACTGGGCATGGAAAAGGACTCGGAAATCCACGACGCCATACTATCCTCCACAAGGATGGAGCCAATCATTTATGCGAACATTGAGGAGGCAAAGAATCCAAAGATACTCCCACCAAACGGTATCAACAACACTGAGGATTCGATAATTTACCTCGAAAAGAGGTTTGCATCAGGACAGGCGAAGGAATACAGGGAAAAGAAGATCTCTCAGATGCTGGATAAGTCCCTGCTGCCGCATCTTGGCGATTCCGAAGCGGAAAGGTACAAGAAGGCAATTTACCTGGGAAGGATGGCAAGAGCCCTGCTTGAACTTTCCCTGGGAATGAGGAAAGAGGACGATAAAGACCACCTCGCAAACAAGAGAATAAAATTGTCTGGCGATCTCCTTGATGAGATATTCCGGGGGGCATTTCAATCAGTTATGAAGGATCTGAAGTACCAGTTGGAAAGGACCTACAACAGAAGGAAGGGCATCAAGCTGAAGCCCGCTGTCAGGCAGGATCTTCTTACAC
Organism: Thermoplasmata archaeon; assembly: GCA_021795055.1. Taxonomy (GTDB): domain Archaea; phylum Thermoplasmatota; class Thermoplasmata; order Thermoplasmatales; family Thermoplasmataceae; genus JACWAH01. Next base: position 2,078 of record JAJYPW010000023.1, on the reverse strand, counting down.
AGAAACTTCTGCATGCTATGTCCACCGGGAACTGGTCTGGTGGAAGAACCGGCATTTCACAGCTTCTTGACAGGGTTTCCAATGTAAGCACATTGAGCCACCTGAGGAGAATAATATCTCCGCTGACCAGATCGCAGCCGCATTTCGAGGCCAGGGACCTTCATCCGACACAGTGGGGAAGGATATGCCCGAACGAAACTCCCGAGGGGCAGAACTGTGGTCTTGTAAAGAATGCAACACTTATAATTAACGTGACAGAAGGAGTGGACGAAGCACCTGTACTTGAAGCACTCGCAAAGAACAATGTCGAAGAGAGAATTGGGAAAACTGTAAACGGCAGGGTTTACCTGAACGGTGACCTCATAGGCTACCATAAGGATCTCAAGACCCTCACCAGAGGCATGCGTGAACTCAGGAGGAAGGGTATGCTTTCAGACGAAGTCAACCTGAGGCACGATGAAGATACTGATGAACTTGTAGTCAACTGCGACCGTGGAAGGATCAGGAGACCGCTTATTGTCCTGAACTCAGGGAATACAGTTCTCACATCCAAGGACCTGAGAATGCTGGATACCGGTGAGAAGACCATCTCAGATCTCACAAGGGAAGGAAAACTGGAATGGATTGACGCCGAAGAAGAGGAAAATCTGCTGATATCGGTATATGCTTACGAGCACCCCGAGAAGTGCACAAAGTGCGGGCAGTTCCTTTCAAGGAGCCACGTCACGTGGATCGACCTTGGAGAGGATGCGAATTCTCCGAAGGAGTTCAAGGTGAGGTGCGAGAAGTGCAAGAATGTAATGCAGGTGAACAGCCTGCTGAGCCCCGATCATACCCATCTTGAGATAGACCCGTACCTGTTGCTTGGGGTCACGGCATCCGTAACCCCTTACCCGGAGCATAATTCATCCCCGAGGATCACAATGGCCGCGGCCATGACCAAACAGTCCATAGGTCTGTCATCCTCCAATTTCAGAATACGATCCGACACCAGGGGGCACTTCCTGCACTATCCGCAGATACCTCTTGTGACGACGAAGGTGATGGATTATATCAATTATGACAGAAAACCCGCAGGCCAGAATCTTGTCGTGGCTATTTTATCATACGAGGGATACAACATACAAGACGCCATCGTCGTGAACAGGGCTGCAATTGAGCGCGGTATGGGCCGTAGCTCGTTTTTCAGGACTTACACTGCGGAGGAGCGCAGATATCCGGGCGGGCAGGAAGACAGGTTTGAGATTCCGACCCACGATGTACTGGGTGCAAGGGCTGAAGAGTTCTACAAGAACCTGGATGAAAACGGAATTATATTCCCGGAATCCTATGTTGAGGGATCAGATGTACTTGTGGGTAAAACCTCACCACCAAGATTCCTTGAGGAAGGAGCAGAAAAGCTCGGGCCGCAGAGGAGAAGGGAATCATCCATAACAATCAGGCCCAATGAAAAGGGCTTCGTCGACAACGTGATACTTACTGTTTCCGAGAGCAACAGCAGGGTGGTGAAGATCAGGGTAAGGAGCGATCGGATTCCTGAGCTAGGAGACAAGTTTGCCTCCAGGCATGGGCAGAAAGGGGTCATCGGGGTCATAGTGCCCCAGGAAGATATGCCTTTCACAGAGGAGGGAATAATCCCTGACATCATCATAAACCCGCACGGCATCCCTTCGAGAATGACCGTTGGTCACATCCTGGAAATGATGGGCGGGAAGGTCACATCGATGAAGGGGGGTAGAATCGATGGAACGATATTCAGCGGTGACCAGGAAGAGTCCCTCAGGGAAGAGCTTGTCAGCTATGGATTCAGGAGATCTTCTTCCGAAGTAATGTATGATGGAATTCTTGGCACAAAGTTCAAGACAGACGTTTTCACGGGCGTGATCTATTACCAGAAGCTTCACCACATGGTGGCTGGCAAATTCCACGCCAGGTCAAGGGGACCGGTTCAGATTCTCACCCGGCAGCCTACCGAGGGAAGATCGAGACAGGGTGGTCTCAGATTTGGAGAAATGGAAAGAGACACGCTGATAGCGCATGGCGCAGCCATGGTGATCAAGGACAGGCTCCTTGATCAG
>JAJYPW010000022.1 GCA_021795055.1 Thermoplasmata archaeon | reverse complement strand
ATCTGAGAACCGCATAGAAAGGGTATACGGTCACTGAAAACGGATAGGGCAGCATCACAGAATAAAAGAGGGCAAATATTGCAGTCTCGCCGGCTGCCACCAGTGCCAGTGATTTTCTGGCCCTGCTTTTCTCCAGATCAAACGGCATGTGTATCAATACTGCACTTTCTCTCTATGGACGCGTAGTTAAAAAACCAAAGGAATGGCAATGACACGATAGTCAGGATCACCGCAAACAGAAGCTGGTCCTGGAAGGGAAAACCCGCCCATATCGCTGACTGGAATATGTCTGTATAATAGAGTATTACTGCCCCGATGAGCGTGAACATCATCGCCACCATTTCCAGGATGAGGTTTCTGTAGACTCCATCTGCCCTGGATGTGCCAAAGGAAAGCATGAAGCCCGCCACAAAGGAGGAAATCTCCATTGCACCGAAGACCTCCGGGCTGCTGAAGGCATGAACCTGCATAATGGGAATCAGCCAGATCATCATCAATCCCATTGAGGCAGCCACGGCAGATGCTGCCAGTGATTTCTGGGATTGAGTTCTGGGCCTTTCGGAGAAGAGCCCGGCGATCAGCAGGTATGTGACCACATATATGGCAAAGTTGAGACCGTAGAAATAGAAGATGTCAAGTTCCCAGGAAAGGAAAGCACCTATTGTGGAAACGAAAAGGATGACCACCATGGCCAGCCCTGAAAGGACTGCTGTCCTCCTGTTATGGAAAGAGTCCGCTAACTCCATCATTTTGACTCCACCATTGCGCTGGAAGCCCCTCAGGAAGATGTTGGAGAATACGAGCAGTACGATCCCGGCTGCGCTCAGCGGCAAAAGGACCAGAGAAACAATAACCGCCGACAACACCGGAATTGATCCAATCAGGGTCTCGCACTGGCAGCCGAGGACAAGAACCAGCACACTGGTGGCTGTGGAGGAACCCGCCCGTCCCGCGTGCAACTTCAAATTCCGGTATATGAGCATGAAGTTCTCGGAGAGGAGCGCTGCCTCAGCACCAAGCAGTATCAGGAACTGCAAGCTGATTGTGAGGATATAAGTTCGAGAGATCACGACCAGTGAATCCTGGAAAAGCAGAGGGATACCCTGTGGAACCTCATCATTGTTGATCGATATTGCGGCGATGGGGAAAGGGCTGATTCCGTTCCCAACCCTCAAAATCGTGGTCAGGTATGCAAGTATGAGGAAAGACGACAGGAACACCGCTGCCCTTTGCATCCAGGCCGGATCTGCCTCGATTACGTAATAAATCCACAGCACCACAGGTATTGCATAGAGCCCGATCACCGTGTACTGGCCGCTGCGAACAAATGCAATAAGGAAAAACAGTGAGAATATTGAGGACAGGATCATCAGGTAAGTCCTGGCAGCACGTGCTGTATCCATTAAGGCTAGCAGCGCGGCAATGACCATCGGGAGACCGAACACTGCTATGAATTCCGGCATCAGGCCCTGCTGAACGTAAAGACTGCCGGTGGAATATGATATCCAGAAACCCGTGAAAAGCGATGCAGCGGCGATCATGGGATAAAATTCAATGGTCCGCCCCCTCATGCAACGATCCACCATACGGATACCAGTATCACCAGAAGATAGAGGTTGGAGAAGTGGAACGCCTCCCTGAACCACTTTCTGTCGGGTAACCTGAGATGCGCCTCAAGCACAAGGAAAACCATGAAAACGTCCATGATTAAAGCTGCCGGAAGATAGAGCTGTCCCACGCTGATCTGGGAAATGAACAGCGGAAGGAGGGTATACCCGACCAGTACCGCGGTGTTCGCAAGGATATAGCTGGAAGCCCTGCCCTCGCTGACCACTGAAGGCAGCATGGGCACGCCCGCGGAATTGTAATCCTCCTTCAGACCCATTGCAAGGCTCCAGAAATGAGTCGGGGTCCATATGAAAACAAGCATTGCTATGTACAGGGCAGTAAGTGAAACATTGTCACCCACCGCGGCCCATCCGGCAAGGGCGGGAAAACTCCCGGCTATTCCACCGATCACGATGTTCCATGATGTCCTCCTCTTTAGAAAAACAGTATAGAGGAAAACGTAACTGGCAAAACCGAGCAAGATGAAGGCAGTGGCAAGAGGATTCACGAAGTAAAGCCCGACAATTATCGAAGCGGCCAGCATGACAGTCGCATAAGCAAAGAATCTTCTGGAACCCTTGCTGTCAAGGTAGAATTTCCTTGACGAGGTGCGCCGCATCCTGGCGTCTATGTCCATGTCGTAAATGTTGTTGAATATGCCTGCGGACATGGAGGCGAGAGCGCCTGCAAGCAGAAGCGGGAAAAGCGTGGCAATCCTGCCAGAAGCTCCAGGCGCTGAAAAAAATCCCGTGGCTGCAACGACCAGCACCAGGAAGGTTATTTCAGCCTTCGAAACGTTCAGTATTTCTTTGAGCCGCATGCAGTACCTGCCATGAATAACGAAGACATTGATGAAAGTGCGCCGCCCTTTTGGGACACATAAAATTGGGAAGCGGCTGCATTGTAAGCACTAACTTGGGCCAGCAGGACGTCCGCAAGCGGATGGTAGGTGTTCCAGACAGTGTAATTCCCGGAGTACGCAAAGAAATAATAACCGCGGGAGGAGGTGTTCCCTGCAGTGACAGATGCCACAGTCGTATAACCCGACTGGTTCTCTGAGGTCCCCGCATTTATCACCAGAGTATTGTTCAGGTTGTCGCTGTTGGTCAGTGTGAAGTTCACCAGCGTGTACTGCGTGAAATAAAGATTCGGGTTCGTGAGCCCAGAGAAGACGAAGCCTGAGAGGGTCGCATTGAGAGTGACGTTCACCTCGGTGACAAACACGAATATGCTGTTGCTTGAAACCACCGGGTTGGTGGTCGATATGGCGGCAAGAACCGGAGACTGGAATGAATAGTTGAATATTGTATCGGCACTGCCATTCATGTATGCCCACTGGAGCCCGTTTCCTGAAATACTGATATTGTAACCGATACTTCCGCTGTCGGAGATCATGAACTCCACATTGCTGCTGTTCATCACTGGTATGCCGAAGTGCAGACTCCCATTCAGCGCTATTCCGGCAGGCGTAACGTTAAGAAGCACGGTCTTTTGGTAATCCGCAATATAGATGTGCCCCTCTGTTTTAAGCGGATTATAAGCATCCCAGTACGTGTAGACCCCTGCATCCCTGAAGTATGCCACGAAACCTGCACTGGTCCCCTTGACATTCGTGAGAACCGTTGAATTGACGGCAGTTTCATTGAAACTGGATTCTGCTGAACCGGGAGCTATGTTGAATGACGAATTGGCGGTTGTTCCCTGTACAATAGTGAAATTGACGGCTGATCCGGTCGGATAATACAGTGACGGATTGATTCCCCCAGAGGAGTTTGTGATGGAACTGCTGCCTATTGTCAGCGTCTGGCTGTAATTGACAGGATATCCGCTCGGGAGCGGAGGAAGCGAATATACGCTGGACACTGTCTTGTTGACGTAAATCAATCCAACCATTGTGGTGGGATGAACCGTGCACCAGTAAGTGTATATTCCCGTGGAATCAAAATATACCTGCGCCTTCTGCACGGATCCTGTGGGCGGCGCAATGCTGGCTACAATTGTGGCGTTTGAAGCCTCGGATGTGCCCGGGTTGATTGCAAGGTTGTGAATCAGGGTGTCTGCCTCGATGATTGTGAAGTTTACGACCGTACCTACCTGGAAAACCAAGGTCGGATTGGCGTGGGACGAACCAAGGTTATAATCCCAGCCAGGCTGCTCAGCATAGAGGGTTATGTCCGCAAATCTCGTTGCATTGGAGGGAACAGGAGGGAAGCTGAAGGAATTGACCTGCGGGACGTTAAGCTCGTAAGAGAGAAAGAAACCTGAGGCCACGACGATCAGCACTGCAAATATGATTCCTGTCGCCTTGCTGCTCACTGCCCCTCACCCGCCCCGGATGGTATGGCTATAGGACTGGGTGTCTCCAGCATATTCTGGTTATCCACAGATGGAGATTTGAGCCAACTTGCGGCGATGTTCCACAGGAAGAATATCTGTCCGATGCCAACGATAAAACCGCCTAAAATGGAACCGAGCTGGTATGGCAGGAAGAATGCGAAATAACCAGCGGTGGCTCTCGGCATGCCCATCGCGCCTCCGACTATCCATGAGCTGGACATAATCAGCGAACCTATCGCCGTGAAATAGAAATGCAGCCTTGCCAGTCGCACATTGTAAGTTCTCCCCCCGCTGATAGTTGGGAACAGCATGTAGAAAGCTGCGAAGCTTACGCCCGTGGTGATACCCAGGAAAATGAAGTGGAAATGCCCGGTCACGAAATATGTCCCGTGGACGTCAGCATTGACGGCATATGATGACTGCATAACGCCCACCACACCGCCGATAATGAAATCGACTATCCCGTTTATGACGAAAAGCATTGGAGTTGTCATCCTTATCTTGTTCGCTGACCACAGTGTGGCAATATAATTGAAAACCGTTATGGCAGAAGGTATAACCACAAGGAATGAAGTGGTTGAAAAGAACAGTACCCAGGCAAAACCTAGGCCGGAGTTGAAGAGATGGTGACCCCATACGACCTCGCTAAGGATCAGAAGCAATCCCAATCCATAAACGCCGGATCGGTAACTGAAAATCTTCCCTCCCGTGAATTTCGGAAGTATTTCGTAGATCAGCCCGAAATATGGTATTATCGCGATATAAACGACAGGGTGCCCCCAGAACCAGAAAAGGATTGCGAACAGCAGGACTGACCCCGATGAAGCAGTGAAGAATATCGGATGGAAGAAATCATAGAAGAGCATTCCGAATCCTGCAATAAGCGGGGGTGCAGAAACGATTATCATTATCGCAGTGAAAATGATTGACCAGGTGAAAAGGCTAAAGTTTTCCCTCTTTACTTCAGGTGATCTATCATAAATCACGATAAGCAGGATCGTTATGCTAGTAATCATCAGCCCGATCAACACGGTCTCTATGCCAATGACAGAAAGCCAGTCGTAAAGGCCACCTCCATTCTGGTTAAGCTGCAGTGACAGTGGCGGATAGAAATACCACCTCGGGGAAGACTGCGCAAGCAGGACTATGAATCCGCCGATAAGCCATAACCAGTAGCCGGCAGACGACAGGGTGCCCCTGATATCCCTGAATACCTTGATGTGGGAAGGCAGGAGATAGTACCCGAAGCCGAGCGCACTGCCCACGGCCCACATGTAAATCATCAGAACTGCATGCTGGGAGATTAGGACATTATATTCATCGCTCGTCAGGAATGTCAGGTTTGGCGAGGTGAGCGACAGCCTCATCGTGAGCCCGAAAGCCCCTCCAATGAAAAAGAAGAGGATGCTGGTGACGATGTAACGCAACCCTATGCTCTTGGCGTCGTCATTCACGAAAATCGACAGCCCAATTTCCCTGGGCTTCGTAAGCAGTGTGTCCCTAACATATTGTCCTTCGCTGTCATATCCATCCTGCGAGGCCAACTTCGAGACAATATCCTTCCTAGTGCTGAGAAGGTTATAAACCGCAAATATAACAATGGCAAAGACGGCGGCTATACCGCCGTAAATTGTGAGGGTGGTTACGTAATCACTCATCTGGATACGACCTCCATATATCCTCTCATTTCATAATGGAATTCACCGCAGTACTCTACGCACTCAAAATAATAGCTGCCGGTGTGGGTGGGTTCAAATGTGACGGTGTTGTTCTGGCCTGGGACCGCGTATATCTGCACGTCCATCTGCGGTATAAGGAGATCGTGTATTACAGCTGATCCCTGGGCACCGGCAACGGATGTAGCAACCAAGGTGATGTTTGTATTTACCGGAACTGTGAAAGTGCCCACGCTTGTGGTGTTGTTCGGATACTCAAATGACCATGTCCACTGGGTTGCAATTACCCTTACGACGTAAGACCCTGCCGGTATAGGTTGTGTATCTGAGGGGACAGAGTTGGGGTTGGCTACGATCATAGCGTAATTTGCGGCAGCGCTGCCAAGCAGGACTACGAGTATTGCCACGATGAAATACAGTTCCAGTCTTCCCTTTCTTTCCTCGTTCATTTGAAATCATCCCCATCACTGGGCACCTTCTCCCCTTTCTTGATGACGGGGTAAAAGACCAGCATAATGGTGAAGGCAGCAGAGGCTATCCCGGTAGCAAGAAACGAAGACGTGTAATCCAGTTCAGATAATCCCGGATTACCGCCGTAGAAGTTCGAATAAAGGTCATAAATGATCAGTCCCGAAATCACTCCGATGATCACTGACACGACGAAGAGCAAAAGCACGACCTGCTGGCCATGGTTCATAACACGTTAATTTAATCTATTATTTATTGGTAATGCTTAACCGTTAAGATCGGCTGCAGGAAATCAGACGGGCGCGCGGTCTTACAGGCCACAGAAGAAATAGGGGGCAGTGCTTCCCTTTTTCATCCCCATTGACCCGGGATAATGCGAAAGGGTTTAATTGGCATTTAACTAACCCATCAGTCGAGGTTTGAATGATCAACGGACTCTATGTAGCCCTCATTATTGTTCTGATATGGATTGCTGCCATCATTGAGCTTGCGCCAAGAATAAGGAAAAGCGCACATTTCTCCCTTCTTGGCCCTGCGCTGATGATCAAGTCCCCGAAGAACCGCGGGGTGCTTGACAAGTTCGCGAAGATCTTCCCGAGAGAACTTGTTTCAAGGGCCTCGGTTGTAATTGTCATGGTTACGATGCTGGGGGCCTTTGTTTTCCTGTTCTATGAGGTATACCTGACACTCTCGATCAAGGTTACTGTAAATCAACCCGCTTCGTATTATCTCGCACTTCCAGGCATTAATCCATTCATTCCGATATTTTACGGTACCCTGGCCCTGGTAGTCGGTGTCGTGATACACGAGCTGATGCACGGCGTCCTTGCAAGGAAACACAATATTACTGTAAAGTCTGTGGGCGCTTTGTTTTTCGTGGTGCCCATTGGGGCATTCGTTGAACCTGACGAAACGGAGATGACCAACGTTTCTCCCGTTGTGAGAAGGAGGGTGTTCGCTGCCGGTCCTGCCACAAACATAGTTCTCTCCGTAATCTTCTTCCTTCTCCTGATTTCTGTGATGGCGCCCCTGGCTACCCCTACCCACGACGGCATTTATCTTCAGGGCACTGAGCCGCAGGCGGTTTCGGTGAGCAACCTCTCAGGAATGGAAATCACAAGTTTCGGAAATTATTCTGGAAACAATCTCTCTATCCTCGGTATCTCGTCCTATCTGGTTCCGGGGATGGTTTATAACGTCACTGTATTCAATGGCAAGGTACTGTTCAATACCACCGCAGTTGCCGGAATTATGATTTACGGGCTGCTGGCTGGGTATCCGGCATCGGATAGCAATCTGTCTGTTGGAGACGTGCTGTTATCGATACAGAACCAGACAGTGTGGAATCAGAACGTCATGAATTCCATACTTGATAGGATAGCTCCAGGAACCAGCATAGGAATAGAAGCCATGGACGTTTCCACCGGACACGTGTTCAACACATCGCTGACTACCACTTCGAAGTACGACTACTACAACGAATACTACCCCCTGGAGAATTCCCAGTCCTACAGGAACCAGAGTTTTCTGGGAGTGACAGTGGTTTATGCTGGCTTAGAGTACGCGACCCTATCACAGATGACATACATTGAGTTCGGAGGGATGGCAGTTGACCCTTCCACATTTCCCAACGGCCTTATCCAGTTCATCATTCTTCCACTGGAAGGCCTTTCCCCCGTGCCTTCATCGCTCCAGTCCCTCTATTCTGTTCCCTTTTCCCCTGCAGCGTACTGGATAATTGTCAACTCGTTTTATTGGCTGTTCTGGATGAATTTCCTCCTTGGACTGACGAACGCTCTTCCCCTGTTCATCCTCGACGGTGGGCAGTTCTTCAAGGATACGCTCACAATTGCATCTAAGAGAAAATCGCTGAGTTTTCTTACCGAGGAGAGAGTGAGAAAGCTATCGAACTTCTTCGGACTCCTGGTATTTTTCCTGCTGATGTGGAATATCATAGCGCCCAGGCTTATCTGAGGATGCCTTGCATTTCCGAGGTGCGGGAATATGCCTCCCAGCCATCTTACGCCCTATGCAATCTGCAGTTACCGGACAAGAAAACCTGAGTCTGTTCAATTATCATGGTATGGTATGAATCTGGAAAGAGGGCTTAGTGCAGGGACATGAAAAAAGAATCCTATTTGCCGTACAATATCGCTACAATTCGATGGTGACTTTTTCCATATATGGTTTTTTGTGTCTTTGCCAACTCAACTGGCGATTGAGAGGCTTTCATGTTTGTGGCTCACCCGATCCAATCAGGATTTTCAGTTCTCCCGTAAATTTAGTCCATATTTGGTCTGCAATACATGAATGCTCTTTCGGCGGCGTCCATCCGGCTGTATATCCTCAAACATCTAGAACCATTTTGTACTCAAACCTGGTTGTAAAGGAGGCAAACGGTGACACGTCGGGTAATGACTCGATGATCGGAAGAGACCTAATGCTTCAGTTTTCAGTGAACTATGATGTCACATTAGGAAATGCTGCAAATTTATACTCTGCCGGAGTTTCTGGCAATGAATATGGCTTCCCGTTAGGTGAAACCTTTTCCGTTTCAGGATCTGGTACCTATACAAAGGATATGCCGGCTCAACCGGGTTACTATTACTGGTTCACCATGGGCGAGGGATCGAACACCCTGATAAACAGCGCCCATGACCCTATTATTTGGGAGGCTGTGTACATCAGGACGGAGCCGCCTTTTGTTTCGGGTAACGAATTAGTCTTTCCCCCTGATGCTGTGCTGGGACAACCTTACCGGCACTTATGGAAGCAGTGGCCCATTTGATGTTGGGTATTATTGGTATAACATGCTCACCGACTGGGGAAGCTTTACAGACCCCGTAGGGGGCACATATTACAAGGCTGGTGCAGGTGGCCTGTCTTACATCTTCGATTTCAACGAAAACCTGACCCTTGGAGCAATTTCCGGCTACAGTCATATCTTGAATTACTTTATCCATTCCATCAGCATGACAGCGATGAGTTTGAACGTGACAAATGAAACTCAGGTAATGTATTATAGTTCTTCGTGGTCTTCACCTACCTATGCCACGAGCATCTCGATCCCGCTTTACATGGCTGAGGGAACCTAATGATGAATACCTGATATACGGGAATTTCAATGGCAGGAAAAGGACGGTAGCATGAAAGATAAAACCAAGATTGTAATTTCCGCGGTTATTGCAATTGTCCTGATAGGCTTCGGGTCCTTCAGCGTTCTGGAATACCTTAACGAACCACCCAAATGGAATGTGGAATCGCACTATTATACGTATTATCAGTACAGTAATCTCTCACGCCCTCTTGACAAGGTTGCTTACAGTAATTTCACCGAAAACGGGAATTCCGTTAGCGTAGGATACTTTTTTGAACCTGCGGGTGGAATTCCTGTGATGGACATAAACTCCACCCAAGCATGGTGGCTCCTGTCGGACTGGTTCTGGCTACAAGGAGAGAAACTCAGCTGGCCTTATACAGGAGTGGCGTTACAGATAGACGGTTCTATTCTTACGGTAAACGGAACGTATCTGAATTTTACGAACTTCAACAGAGACAACGTTCTCGAGTCGGCGACCTTAATCCAAGAGATCGCGCCTACTAATCCTTCTGATTCCTTAGCAGGCGCTAACTATATAATATACTGGCCTTATCGGCTAGTTCCCGAGGCCTCCTATATTAATGCAGGCAACTATTCATTCAACCTTACAGTAACCATCACGCCAATATTCGAGATTGGACCCTATTATTTCAGCGGGCAGCAACAGTCAATCAATTACCAGTATGTCCAGGCATTCGTTTATCCCTGACATTCACTATGAAAATGATATGGTATTAGCTTGTATCAGTTGTTTCTGGCTTTGCACTTGAAAGCTGATTCATGTGGAATTTAGGTGCAAAGCCCCCACCCTAGACATTGTCAAGATCTGGTTGATAAGTACCTGTGATACCAGTAGGATGTTCTCAACCGGTGCTTCAACAGCCATGACTGGATGGAGAAGTGCTGTTCCGCCTTGTCTGAGGTCTTCTCCACCATGCTGTCAT
>JAJYPW010000021.1 GCA_021795055.1 Thermoplasmata archaeon | reverse complement strand
TTGTTTGTGATCTCCACTCCTGCATCGCCGAATTCCGAATCAATGGGCCCGAGCCAGTATGGGACAACATACATCGTCTTTCCCTTCATTGACTTGCTAAGGATAGGCGTCAGAATTCCCAGTGCCTTCTTGGTGTGCAGCCAGTTGTTTGTGGGTCCGGCATCCCCCTCTGTTCCTTCTGTGCAAATATAAGTGTCTTTTTCACTGCGGGCAACGTCATTGATGTTGCTCCTGTGCAGGTAACTGCCGGGAAAATGCTCCTGGTTGAGCCTGATCAACATCCCGGTATCAAGCATCTGGGAGATGAGATCTGAGCGATCATCATCGTCCACAACCAATATACTGTCAGGTTCAAGAAGCCTTGCGACCTCAATAATGTCGGACTCAAGCGACCCGGCAACCTGGTTATTGTAAGATTTCAGGGAGGAGATAAACCTGCTCTTGCCCAGCATCTCTCTGTAAACATCACTATCTTTGACAAAATCAGCCTTGTCCTCAATAAACATGACCTAAACGTCCCCGGCAACTTAATGGGAACATCCCTTAAACATTTTCATTGATCTTGCTGATTTGCCTGCAACATGCTATCTGGGTGAGGAATTTCTCTAATTCCTCGTATTATTCCTGCGTAATCTGGAGAGAGCAGTTTCGCGCTGTTCCGGACTGAAAGGATTAAGAGACAATCAAAACTTCCCTTTCAAAAGATGTTTGAGATAGTCCTGTTCTTCGTGACCGTTTTTGTAGCCATATTTTCAATCCTGAATCCTATAGGTGCAGTTCCAATCCTCGTCACCCTGACTGAGGGATACACCAGAGAAGAGAGGGCGAGGGTCATCAAGAAGAGCTTGATGGTGGCGGCAGGAATGCTTTTTGGATTTATGCTGGTTGGGATTTACATATTCGAGGGTCTGAGTATTGGTATTTCGGATTTTCAGATAGCCGGCGGCATACTGGTTTTCAAGGTCGCTTTCGACATGATGCAGGGAAAAACCTCAAACTCACTGCAACAGAAGAGGAGGAATCTCTGCAGAAGGATTCCATCGGCGTGGTACCTCTTGGAACTCCGCTGTTAGCCGGTCCGGGGTCGATCACAACCGCCATCATATACTTCAACCTCAAGAGCGTCACACTCTATGACAGGCTTGCAGTGATATTTGCCATTCTGGCGGTGCTAATAGTGTCTTTCGTGATTCTGGTATATTCGGCCAGGATATTCGAGAAGATAGGAAAGACTGGTTCACTGCTGCTGTCCAGAATAATGGGATTGCTTATTGCAGCAATCGGAATATCATTCATCGTGGAAGGTATAACTTCCCTCGTACAGAGTATTGCATAAAAGGATGGAAGAACGGATTCTCGTCAATAAGAAGATTGAAAAATTCAACGACTCGGTTAAATGATACTACTTTCCGCTCTTGGGTGATTTTTTAGTTCCTGAGGTCTTGCTGCCGGATCCCTTTGAAGACGTTGTGGACTTGGTTGTCTTCTTAGGTTTTGCAGAGTCTGGCTGAGCAGACGAAGGTTCTGCAGCTGCAGGGGCTGCAGGCTTGGGGGCTGCCTTGGCAGGTTCAGCAGATGGTTTCTTGGCTTTTTCTGGAGCAGATTTCGCAGGTTCGGAAACAGCTTTCGTTTTTCTCTTAAACGGCCACATATAGAAGTTAAGTATCCTCCAATTAAAAAGCTATCGGAATATCTATCTACCATCGCTTTGGTGATTACTGAACCGGGAAACAGGATAGATATTATGGCATGGTCCGGTCGAATCTCGTGATATAAAGTCGAATGCATATAATTGTATATTTTCGAATGAAGATTTATTTCCATCATTCCATAGTCCACAGGCCCAGCTTGTCAGCTTTCAATGGATAATGGGCACTCTCTTATTTGTAATATTCCCTGGTCTGTTCAATTATCTGGACGAAGCCTATGGATCTACGGTTGTATGTTTTCCGGACTTACCTCATTTTCAATGATTGTTCTCAGGCCATTATTTCTTGAGGAGGGCGTGGTATAATTGGTCATAGAACATTCCTCTGAAATAAACTCTCCCCCTTAGGTTGCTCTCAAGCCTAAATCCAATTTCTTCACTCCAACTCAGCAGAATCTTAGGGAATGACTTCATCCCCAAGGTCTCCTTCATCTTCTCCCAAAAGTCATGGTCCCTCTTTTCCACATAATACCTGATCCTGTGCGGTCTTATCTCCGCTTCATTGAGGATCTCAAAGACAGTGGATCTGCTCATATTCTTAAGGGAAGACCAGCTCTTCCTTATGTGATCCGTCATGAGCGTATAGGACCGGAACTCGTAGAGACTGGGGGATTTGATCCCTCATCAAGACTCTGTCCGGGCTGCGGAAACAGGAAACAAGACCTGAAACTCCCGGACAGAACATTCCACTGCCGGTGCTGCGGTCTTGAAATGCACCTGGACCTTAACGCCTCCATAAACATCCGCAACATCGGTCTAACAGGAGTGGGGAAGGGCATTCCCGGATTCTCGCCTGTGGAAAGCGTCACGACGACGAAACTCTTGAAAGGAGGTCTGCGAGTTGCGACTATATGAAGCAGGAATCCCACGCCCCCTGGGGTGGGAGGATGTCAACTGCTGAAAGATACTGCAGGGGCATGGAGGGCGACTCTACGCTGAAATCTCGCATAAAAAGTGCTGCGGATGCAGTGAGTGATTATATGAGTCTAGATCGCAATGTAAATCATGACGGCAAAGAACGCTACCATTATGTAGAACACATAAGCCATCAGGCTGCTGTTCATTACCCATCTCCCCACGATTCTTGAAAGGGCCACAGTCTTTCTTGCCAGGAATATGATGACCAGCCAGAATGCATCGAAGGTCCTCTCGGAGTATTTGCCTGCTTTCCTCTCCTCAGTAGTCAGGTAGAATCTCTTCATGGTTAGGCGAAGTGAGTTAGCATAGGCGAAGGAGTGCAGCTTGTCTTCCTCCTCTATCCCCCCATTCCAGTTCACAACTGTTCTGGAGCTTGCGCCCCTGAATGAAAGGAGCAAGACTCCGGTGAACAATGTTATGAACAGTGCAGTGAAAAGCGGAGATATTCCGCCAAATGGGCCAGTACTGCTGGATGAAGTCAGAAGGAAGTCATGCGGCACAATGAGCGCTCCACCGAGTATGGTGGTCGCAGCTATGCCGGTATATCCTCCTATCATATTGCTGACCAAAGCAACGTACAGGGTCGAGAAAGCTCCCAGCAGGATCACGCCTGCGCCCATGGCCAGCAAGGAGATCCTCATCGGTCCCTCTTTCCTCCCCTTCTCATGAGCCCCTCTTGATCCGAACCCGAAGATCTTGGTCATGGAAATTATGGATATCCCTCCGCCAAGGGCAGCAGTGGCGCCCACTATTATGGATACAAGACTTGTGACGGAGTTCCCGATAATCGACATGATGAAAAGAGTCTCAAGGAGCATCCACTCTCCCACGCCTCCTCCAAGAGGCAACATGCCGGCAAGAGAAACTGAATTCAGGAACCCTCCAGCACCGTAGAATGTCGAGTTGTTGCCTCCATGGTAGCTCTTGATCTCCGTTGCTCCGGTACTTTCTTCCATGATCCCGGCGAACATGAAGAGCCCACTCTTCGAAAGCGCATGAGAAAAGGCAAATATCAACAGCCCGGCGAGCGCAAACGTGGCTATCTGCATCTGGTTCAGTGTGTCCATGACAACGAATGCCCCGGTGAAGATGAGCATTGCACCGCTATTCTCTATGGTGCTGTAAGCAGGCAGCATTTTAACGTGCTCAGCGGAGGCGGAGTATATCGACCCAAAAAGAAGTGAGAATGCGCCTATTCCCATTATGAGAAGTCCAAATACCTCGCCGGGGTCCGAGATAGTTATGAATCTCAATACGGAGTACAGTGCCACGGTAGTCATCGCTGCACTGAACAGTACTGAACCGTTGGTGCTGGCATTCCCATGAGCAATAGGTAACCATTCCGTTATCTGAAAAGGCATGACACCCATCTTGATGAAGAAGCCCATTATCCCAAGGAATACGATGACCTGGTTGTAAGGCTCTGCTGTGAAGATCATGGTGCCTGACTGGAAGTACATACCCGCACCCATCACCATGATAAGAAGCGTGCTCAGCTCGCCATAGACAAGGAAAACGTAGGGAGGAATGCTGTTCATGCCCTTCCTGTAACCAATGAGGAGGTACCCGGAAATTGTCATTACTTCCCATCCGGAAAGGAACAGAGGGAATGATCCGGAGATCATCACGACCATCATGGCCAGTATGGCAAGGTGGAAGGAAAGAGCGTTTGGCCTAGACTTTCGGTCGTATTCAATTGAGAAGAATGAGGTAACTGCCCACACCGTGGATATTATGAGCAAGAATGCTGAAAACAGGGGGTCAATGGAGAATGCCAGGTAACTGCTGACAATCACATGGGCTGTGGTTCCTGCCAGCAGGGCATACAACGAAGTCGCTGCTATGACGGAATAGAGCATGGTACCTGCCCGGTATGAGTTAGTTACGCTAAACGCGGAGATCAAGACGGGGATGAATGCTGCAACCAGGAGCAGAGGAAGAATCATGATCTGTCTCCCCTGGATTTCTGCAGAGCATCAAGGATAGTAAACGGGTTTGGTGGGCAACCCGGCACAACTACATCCGCTTCAACTATCCCGGATATGGACTTTCCGATGATGCCTCCTGATATCGCACACGCTCCAACGGCAAAGACCAGCCTGGGTGAGGGAAGCGCTTCAACCGCCTTCTTCAGGGGAGCGCTCATCCCGTCGGCAAGGACCCCCACGACAATGAGTGCATCCGCATGTTTTGGAGTTGCACAGAACGATATTCCCAAACGGCTCATATCGTAGTAAGGATTTCCCAGCGCCTTGATCTCAAGATTGCAGGATCCGCAGGATCCAGCATCGAACAGATAGATGTGGAACGATTTCCTGAATGCCTTCTCTGTTGATCGAATGATCGATGTCCTCGGGTCCCCATCCGGCTGGAAGGCGGGACTGCAGTAGCCGCATGATATGCATCTTCCAATTTCAACCGCCGTGCCTTTGATTGCATTGGCAGGGCACTGTGCCTCTCCGATCCCGGTGCTGACCGGGGTGGTGGTCCAGAGAGGTACCTCTTCGGCTGCCATGGAAGGGAACCTGGTAGTCAGTCGCTTACGCATCAAGCCATATGTAAGCCATGATTTCACAGTACGCCCCCCACCTCTGAAACATGAATGCCCAGCCCCTCGTACCCGAAAGTGAGGTCGGTGAGCAAGTTTTCCTTGATGCCATAAGTGAATACCGCAAGATTCTGCAGTGACGATGGTCTGATGTATATCTTCCTCACCACTCCGTTTACCAGTGAAACCCGCATAAGGGAATCTCCCCCGGGGGTTTCAGTCCTCACAGAAATCTCACCGTTGATGCCTACCAGACTCATTCGGCCTGCTACCGGGACCTCACGAATCATGCTTTCTGCTTTCTCTATGATGCGTGCAGATGCAAAGATCTCGTCCTTCCGCACCAGGGCCCTAGCCAGGGTATCCGCACTGGTCGTGCTGGTAACTTCAAGATCAAGATCATCATACCGCAGGCATGAACCTTCTGTCCTTGTGTCTGTGCGCAACCCTGCAGCCCTTGCTGCTGGGCCGACCATCCATGGCCTCTTGAGAGTGGCAGTTCCCTGGATCCTGTCGATGAATATCCTTGAATTCTCCAGCCTGATCCATATCTGCCGGAACTCGTCCGCTATTTCTCCAACCTCTGAGGAAATGCCCCTGAAGTCTGCGCTTCTGGCAAGGCCCCCGAAGCCATTGATCCCGAAGAAATAGCGGTGGCCAAATCTTTTTGAGACAAGCCTGAGAAGCCTTTCCCTCAGGGCGAAGAGCAGGTTGTACGCCACGTTCTGCGATGCACCCTCCGCGAGCTTTGCAATCACGTGCATGTGATCAGAGATCCTGCTGACCTCGTTCATGATTACCCTTGCAAGCCGGAGATCGTTGTTCTCGCCATTTCCCATGATTGCCTCCACAGCAGCGGTAAGCATGCCGGAATAGAAAGGGCTCAATGGCCCGCAGTAACGTTCAATCTTGAGGTTTGCCATTTCCAGTCCCGATCCAGAAACCTGCAACTTCCTGTCTTTGTATGCGGGTTCCGGCCTGAGCGAAAGAATTCGCTCACCGTAGGTGTATATGTTGAATTTGCACGATTCAGTCAACCCTCCGGTTGACGGACCGTATGTGAAATTGAGAACGTCTGCACCCTCTGCCTTTTCATCAAACCTGCCCACGCATGCCTTGAAATCTTCGCGCCCTTCAATGTCCCTGCCAATAGCTTTCTTCCAAAATGGAACACCAAATCCCGATGCGATTTCATATTCCGCTCCGCCGGATTCAAGGACTCCTGTTATGACATCCTCTCCAACCATCAGATCACCCCGTATGCAAGGAAAAGAAATGGAATCAGGAGAGTGATTGCAGACGCACTGAGCGCCACTGCCACCTGCGACCTAGAGGACTCCGAGACGGGTTCTTCATGACCAGAAAACACCATTCTTGAGACATGGAAGTTGACGCTCCCAAATGCAATCAGGAGAGATGCAACAATTAGCCCCACTGGCAGGAAATATCCATTAAGGTAGAGCCCTGTCAGTATGAGGAACTCGCCGAGAAAAGTGCCGAACGGAGGCGCCCCTGTCACTGCAAGCGAGGATAGTATGAGTGATACGGATGTATAAGGCATTCTCTCCCTGAGTCCCGTAACGTCAGAAATCTTCTTCGACTCATAGTTCTCAAGTATGTTTCCGGAAGAGTAGAAGGCTGCTCCCTTCCCGAACGCATGGGTTACCAGGAGAATCAAGGCCCCAGTGAGCGCAATTCCACCAATGGTGAAGCCGATGAGGATCAATCCCATGTTCTCCATTGTTGAATATGCAAACATTCTCTTGTAGAAGCGCTGGGAGGGCAACATAATGGCAGAGAACAGGATTGTTACAACTCCAAAGAAAATGAAAAGGTCTGTTATGCTGGGGCTTGCAGTTACCTCATAAACCCTGTAAAGCGCATAAATTGCGACTGGCAGGAGTACTCCTGAGAACATCGCGCTTATCTCTGATGGAGCTTCACTGTGGGCATCCGGAAGCCATGTATGCATTGGAAACAGGCCTATCTTTGTACCGTATCCTATCAGGGCAGTACCTGCCGCAATGGCTGTGAGTTCTGAGTAAGCCGGATGATGGATCAGGAGGTAGCTGATGGTGAGGTTGTTGAAGTCATAGTACATCACCAGCACGGAAAGCAGGCTGATGGTCAACCCAGCGGAAACGATTATCACATATCTCCAGGCGGCTTCTATCTTCAGCGGCTCTCTCTCGATCACCAGGAGAAGCGTGCTGGACACCGTTGTAGCTTCTATGCCGAACCACAGGAGCCCAAAGTTGTTGACCGTCATGGAGAAGAGCATACTGGAAGCAAAGAGATCCATTAGGGACAGGTGGAGCCTCATGTTCCTCGACTCGCCCATCTTGTGGTGGTATCCCAGTCCAAAGACCACTGAAAGCAGGTATATGGAAGATATTGCTATGATGAAGTACCTGGAGAGATAATCCACCAGGAAATCGCCGGAAAGATCAAGCTGCGTGACCATTATGTACAGGGACAGAACCACAGTCAGCGATGCCGAAAGCACTGCCATGTGCTTAAACTGCCTGGCGAAATAGCCCAGCGAGAATACTGCCGGTATTGCAATCAGGAAGAGGATAACCAGGTTCATCCCATCAGCTCCTCAACGCGTGGATGCTCCACATTCTCTGTCACAAGACCCGTTCCGACAATTATGAGCGCAAGAACATCAAGGAGGACGCTAATTTCAATCAGGAATGGCAGCGGCACTATCGTGAGGCTCATGAAGATGATTCCGTTCTCCTCCTCAACATATCCGATGAAATGAGCGAAGCTGTTGCGCCTGGTGGTTATGAGGAGGAGCCCCTGGACTATCATCGAAAACCCAATAGCACCAAGGGGAGCCTGAATGATTGGAAAGAAGGTGTACCTGTATACGAGGAACGATAAGATCAGCGCTATGACGCTGTACATGGTCACGGAGGTGACTCCATGGGATGTCTCCTTTACGAACATCCTGGTCTTTGGAAGCCTCAGGCTAAGGAAGTGTCTTACCAGAATTCCCCTGAGGACCACTACCAATCCTGCCAGGACGATGAGGTCAGGCGCAGATGTGGTGATGCCAATAATGATTGCCGTAACTGCAAGGATGACTGACTGAGTAACTACGGTGTTTATCATAGGCCTGATGTAAGATCTCGTCTGAACGACAAGGGTCGACCCAAGGATCAGCGCACCCAGAATTCCCTCTATTTCAGAGTATATCACAGGATCCCTCCCAGCGTGAGAGTAATTACCGAGAATATTGAAAGGGCAAAGGAGATCGAGAGGAAGTCCTGGATCTTGAAAAGCCTGACCTTTCCAAGGCTCTCGTTCACAATAACAAGAATTGCAATGAGAACCAACCATTTCCCCAGCATTATGGGAATGTCAAGAATAGAACCGGCAATGCCCGTCTGCATGAACCAGGGGAAGGCGAAAACGTTGAGAAAGACGGAGCCAAGAAGGTAGAGCTTAATCATGGAAGAGTACTTTATCATGAAAAGATGAGGTCCGGAATATTCGTAGACACGAGCCTCGTCTATCATGCCGAGTTCCATGTTCGAGCTGCTCTCAAGGGGTAATTGGCCGGTTTCGAACAGCAGCAGCATAAAAAATGCGACCGTCGCGAAGAGATGATAGAGCCCGAGGTAGCCAGATATGGATGTTGACAGGATCGCATTGGTGACGTAAGGATTGTTGGTTCCTGAGATCAGCGCCACAGCGAAGAAAACCATTATGAGTGTCGGCTCTCCGTAAGCTGAAAAAGTTGCCGAACGGCTCGCCCCCATGGCAGATATGTTGTTTCCTGAATTTAGTGCCCCGAGGATCAGGAGCACAGACGTGAGTGCAAAGAGAAGGCCGCCCCCGAGAAAGTCCACAGACACTGAAAGGTAATCGGGAAATGGAAGGATCACGGGAATCACGAATGAAATGAGCAGGTATATGCCGAAAACGAAGAATGGCACCAGATAGAATATCCTGGTAGAGTTGGCAGGAAGCAGGATTTCCTTCCGAATGTACTTAGCCAGGTCATAGTAAGGCTGGAAAATAGGAGGTCCCTTTCTGGCTTCGAACCAGGCTTTTGCCCTGTTCAGTATGCCCGTGACAAGCGGCGCCAGAGCCAAAACTCCAACTATCTGTATTATTGTCTCTACCCATAACGACGTCATGTTCTCACTGCGAAACAGACGTCATCAGCTGCTTCAGCGGTTATGGGTGGACGTCATCACCGGATATTGGAATTTTCAACCTTTATTTAAAATCTCGTGTTGGGTGGCTTTGCACTCAAAAACCACTTTTTGAGTGAATTTAGGTGCAAAGCCATTTTCAAATGAAGATTTATTTCCACCATTCTTTAGTCCACAGGCCCAGCTTGTCAGCTTTCAATGGATAATGGACACTCTCTTATTTGTAATATTCCCGGGTCTGTTCAATTATCTGGACGAAGCTATGGATTTACGGTTGTATGTTTTCTGGACTTACTTCATTTTCAGTGATTGTTCTCAGGCCATTATTTCTTGAGGAGGGCACATTTTATCACCTACGATTCATCCAATGCTATTTCCACCGAGGCAAAAACAGGCTTGTCAAGGCCTGTCAATTCTGCTGAAAGATTAAAGGTACGTAATCCAACGGCGAGAGAAAACTGTATCATCACCGACCAAGTCGTGTAGCCGAAAGTGTACCGATCAACGCTATATCCTCCAGGTATTGACCTCGATGGCTGGTTAAGAAATTCGAATGGGGTCCAAAAGCTGGTTGCATTGTAATTGTTTTGCGTGTTGCCGATAGAAAGATTCCAGTTATCTTTGGAACTGGGGATCACAAACAAAAACCCCTGAGGCACATTGCCGGAACCGTGATACCGATTAGTTGCCTGGAACTGTAGGCCGGACGGGTGAATGTTGCTGGAAATATTACCTGCGATCGTTGTATGAAAACTCAACATAATAGCGTGTCCTCCTGGATCATAGAAAATACCTATTGGCCCCAGTTC
>JAJYPW010000020.1 GCA_021795055.1 Thermoplasmata archaeon | reverse complement strand
GCGAAACCAGTTTTTCTGCGTCCGCAGACCTGAGAGTCATAGGCTTTTCAAGCAGGACGTGTTTTCCTGCTTCCAGGCAGGCAGTGGCATCAGGGTAATGCAGCGAATTGGGGGACGATATGTAAACGGC
Organism: Thermoplasmata archaeon; assembly: GCA_021795055.1. GTDB lineage: Archaea > Thermoplasmatota > Thermoplasmata > Thermoplasmatales > Thermoplasmataceae > JACWAH01. The sequence continues at coordinate 10,552 of JAJYPW010000020.1, read as the reverse complement.
TTCGAAATCACCCTTCAGGAATTCCTCCAGATCAGATGTTGCCAGCAGCCGCGTCACTTCGACAATCTGTTTGCTGAAGGTCCCACGCCTTGAGTATACGGCAGAGACCTGCGACTTGGTTTTTTTCATTGCAGGGTAGATCCTGTTGATAAAATGATTTCCAGGTGATATTATGCCGAACTTCATGGAACATGATTGACAGCTGAATATTTTTCATTTGCTAATTCATGTCCCTGGAAACACAGAAATATGGATTCAATCTTACCATAACAGGTCATACTGCATGGAATAGTATACATGGCTATGGCAGAATGGGAAGCCTTCAATATGGAAGTGGAAGCAAGAACGAATGGATGGAAGAAAAAATGGAATCTTCTGCATTATTCCTTTCTGCTTGCCATTATCTTACTGGCTGTTTCCACATTCTGGCTTGTCAACAGTTACTTCAGCTTAGTCACTCCCGGAAATACGGCTTTCATTGGATCGTCGGCCCGGCAAATGTTCCGGGATGTGGGCTACCCCGAATACCTGCTGATCCTGCTGCTATCCCCTATCCCAGATTACATCATAGTTACTGCTGGAGGATATGCTTCTTCCCTGGGCGATTACAACCCATTTGTGATCCTTCTGATTTCTACAGTAGCAATGGCCTTCCTGCTGCAGGGGATCTATTACTCTACCCGCCTGGGAGGAAGGCCTATTGTCATGCGGGTAATGAAGTATTTCGGGGTTTCCGATAAAGGGTTTGAGAGTAGCGAGAGATGGATAAAGGATCATGGAGCAATCTCGGTGTTTGCAATAAGCTTCGTTCCATACGTAACCATACCGATGGCACTCACATCCGGAATGCTCGCCATGAAGCAGTCGAGGTATCTGCTCGCAAACATTGCAGGTCTAGGATCAAGATACGCCTTACTGGTTGCAGCAGGATACTTTGGGGTGGGCATTCTCACGGAATCTCTGAAGAAAGCTAATCTCCCCATATTTGCAGCAACTGCAGCTCTCTCCGCAATTTACATTGCTGTCTATTTTACGCATTCCAGGCGCATGAAGAAAGAAATGCAGCCTCTTTTGGATTAGCGAGAAACAGATCTTATCCGCATTTCAGGCTCTGCTGCCAGGGCTACCTCATTGGTATATATCACCCAACAAATTACAGAGCATGACCATAAAGGTATACTGGGAGGATGCATACGCCAGGAAATTCCAGGGTGCAGTAATCGATGTAAGTGCTGAATCAGTGATCCTGGACAGGACTGCATTTTATCCGGCAGGAGGCGGGCAACCTGGTGACACCGGAATCATTGCCGCAGGGGGATCAGCTTTTAAAGTGACAGACACAAGGAAGGCGGGTGAGGACGTTTCCCATTTGATTGGCGAATTTACTGGCAAAATCGGGGACACAGTTGAAGGGGAGATCGACTGGGGAAGGAGGTACCAGCACATGAGGTACCACACCGCAATTCACTTGATAGATGCTGTTGTGAACAGAAAACCCGAGTACGCAGGGATTATCACCGGGAGCCAGATATACGAGGATAGGGCTAGGGTGGATTTTGCTCTCGAAAGCCTCAGCATGGAACTGGCCAACGATTTCATAAGGCAGTCAAACTTGATCATCGGGGAAAAACATCCGATCAGATCGTATTTCATTTCGGCGGAAGAGGCCGCAGGCATTGATAACCTGGCCAGGACAGCCCCTGGAAGGGATCTCCTCAAGACTATGGACAAGGTCCGCATAGTCGAAATCGAAGGGATAGACAGGCAGGCGGACGGTGGAACCCATGTCTCCAACCTGGCTGAGATTGGAAAGATCACCCTGTCAAAGATTGAGAACAAGGGAAGAAATAACAAGCGTATGGTCATAACACTTGACAACGGGGGAGAATAGGGATGTTCACAAGGAAGGGAGATTCCGGCGAAACGGACAATCCGTCCAGAGGGAGACTTTCAAAGGGTGACATGGTGGTGGAAATAGAGGGAGAGATAGATTCCCTGATTTCAGTGATAGGACTGGCATCCACGGTCGTGAAGTGGCCTGACATTGTTTCGGATCTCGGGCAGACGCAGGTTGACCTGTTCACTATAGGCGAGGATATACTGGCCGGGGGGAAGAAGAGAACCATCACGGAGGAAAGGACGCAGTGGCTTGAGGAAAGGACCCTGTTCTACAGGAACGAAGTTGGCAGGATAAAACTCTTCGTGATTCCGGGGGGTTCAGAGGAGTCTGCTGTTCTTCACGTTGCTAGAACCACGGCAAGAACGGTAGAGAGGATGGTTGTCAGGTATTCTGAATCGATCCACACAAGCAAGGCGATGCTGTCCTACCTGAACAGGCTATCCTCGCTCCTCTTTATGCAATCGCTCTCCGCCAACCTGAGGAAAGGAATCCCGGAGAGGATCTGGGAGATTGGAAGGGAGTCCTGAAAGCCCCTCCAAGAATTCTTCCCTTGGTATTTTTCCGAACAACCCGAACTTCCCTGAAAACACAGAAATGAGGGCCTCGATCAGGCGATTCCTTTCCACCTGTACGAAAGACATAACCGAAGGGTCCATCCCGCATGGCCTTATTCTTGAAAACCCGTCCAGTACGCTTTTTGAAATGTTGATCGAGACTCCATGATATGATACGTTTTCGTCCACGGCAATGCCCACCGAGCCTATTTTCATCCCGTTGCACCATATTCCTGGCTCGTTCTCGCCTTTTTCAGCCGAAACGCCGCATGTGGAGAGTGCACCGATCGCGGCTTCCATTATCCGGTTCACGAAAGCCCTTATATCTCTTCTGCCGTCTGTGCGGACATCCAGAATAGGGTAGATGACAAGCTGGCCTGGCCCATGATAGGTTATGTCCCCTCCGCGTTCCGTCGCAACAGGAATTATCCCTATGTAGTTTTCAGGAACTGGCTTCCTGCCCACAGTGTATACTGGTGGATGCTCTAAAAACAGGAGCGCCCTGTCAATATACCCCCGTTTCACGGCCAGAACGGCCTTCTTCTGTATGCGAAGAGCTTCGTCGTATCCGGTTGGGCCGAGATCAACGGCCGGATTTGAAATGAAGTGGTTTTCCAAATGCTCCCTCAGCAGACTCCATCACTCCCTCAGAAATCGTTGGATGCGGGTGAATGGTAAGAGCGATGTCATTTACAGAGAGCCCTGCTTCCACTGAAAGAGTAAGTTCGCTTATCATCTCGGATGAGTGAGGCGCAACTATCCCTGCTCCAGTGACTATGCCGTCATCGTCAATGAAAATGCGGTACGTACCAACGCTCGAATTCATGCCAAGCGCCCTGCCATTGGCGGCAAGCGGAAACACTGTCTCCCTGGTCCCTTTTTTGCCAGTATAGGAAATCTCAGGATCGGAATAGATCACGTAAGGCATGGAATGATAGTCTATCTCTGCGTCATGACCCGCGATATTCTGAGCCACAACACCTGCCTGATAATATGCCCTGTGGGCAAGCATAGGCTCCCCCGAAACGTCGCCGAGTGCATAAACACCCTTGATTGAAGTCTCACAGCGCGAATCAATTTTTATGAATCTCCCATTCATATCCAGATGCAGGTTCTCCAGCCCGAAACCCTCGGTATTGGGCCGCCGGCCAACAGTGACAAGAACGTTTTCCACCTGAAGCTTCTTTCCGTCGGAGAGGTCTGCTTCAAAAGCACTTGCGGATTTTACTATTTTTTCCACTTTCGTTTCGGTCAATATGGTCACGCCCATGGATCTGAGCTTCCTGTCTACGGGATTCACCAGTTCTTTTTCCACCCCCGGTAGTATTCCCGGCATCATCTCCACTATCGTGACCTTTGAACCCAACTTAGAGAAAGCAGTCCCAAGCTCAACCCCTATATACCCTCCTCCAACAATGAGCAGTGTTTTAGGTATCCGGGGGGTGTCAAGGATCTCCCTGTTGTACGCCACTCCCTCAAACGACGGGAACCTGACGGGCGACGAACCTGTGGCAATCACAAGATTCAGGGCAGTGATTTGTTTACCCTGAACTTCCACCGTGTTCCTGTCAATGATCTTTCCTTCCCCATTTATCACAGTGACTCCCTGGGCTTTGCAGAGAGTCTCAACACCCGAGGTCAGTTTCCCAATCATTTCCCATTTCCACTTCTGCCATTTTTCCATGTCAATTTCGGGGTTTGCATTCACGCCCGGTAGCTCCTTCAGATATCCGATTGAATTCGCCATTTCGATCAGCGCCTTGGAAGGTATGCATCCGTAGTTGAGGCACTCCCCGCCTATCTTTTCCTTCTCTACCAACGCCACCTTCTTGCCGTGCTGACCGAGCCTTATTGCAGCACCGTAGCCGCCAGGCCCTCCACCAAGTACTATCACATCGTAATCCATATCAATCAATCCACAAATATCAGCGAAGGTTTCTCGAGCAATCCCTTCACCTTGCTTATGAATCGTGCAGCGTCCGCGCCGTCAATCAACCTGTGATCACATGAAAGGGTGATGTACATTTTTTCTTTCCCGGCCGGGTTCTTCTCATCCAAAAGTGTTCTGTGGAAGGCTATAATTGCCACTTCCGGGTAGTTGATTATGGGGGTCGAGAATATACCTCCGATTGTTCCCACGTTGGAGATTGTGAAGGTGGAATCCTGCACGTCCTGGAGTGCCAGTTTCCCGCTTCTTGCCTTATCTGCCAGGTTGGCTATTTCGGAGGATATGGCAAACACGCTCTTCCTGTCTGCATCCTTGATCACCACGACGTTTAGCCCATCCGGCGTGTCGACTGCGACCCCTATGTTGTAATATTTCTTTATCGAGTACGATCGGGATTTTTCATCATATACTGCATTGAATCTGGGGAATTCCTTCAATGCAAGCGTAAGGGCCTTAACGAATATCGGCGTAAAGGTGACGTTCTGGTCCTTGCTTTTGAGATCTTCCCTGGTATCTCTCAGCTTTGTGAAATCTATCTCCTCGCCAATCATGAAATGTGGAATTGTTGCCTTGGACTTGCTCATTTTCTCAAAAATTATTCGCCTGAGCCCCTTTGGTTCGTACTGCTCCTCCATTCCTGGTCTGAGTTCAAGCACGCTCTTGTTCCCCTCAGTTGCCTGTTTTTCTGCCTTCTTTTCCTGCCTGGCAGATTCACTTGAAGCCTTTGATGCAGAAGCGAAGTTTTCCAGGTCTTTCATGGTTATCCTCCCACCTTCGCCGGAGGGAGTAACGCCCTCTATTTCGATACCCATGTCCTTTGCAGCCTTTCTGATAGCCGGGGTCGCAATTATCCTCTGAGTGACTGGCTTTTCCGCTGCAGTCTGCCGGGCCTCATGCGGTTTTTCAACCGGAGCCTGTTCTGCGGTTGCCGCAGAGATATTGCTTGAGATCTCAGGCTTGCCGTCATCAATCTTTATTAAAAGATCACCCACCTTTGCCACTTTTCCCTCGGCGGCAAGGATCTCCGACACCTTTCCGCTCACGGGGGACGGAATCCGCACGGTGACCTTGTCGGTCATAATCTCCACCATGTCCTGATCGCTGGAGATAGTATCGCCTACCACTACGTGCCACTTTACAATTTCGCCCTCTGCGACTCCTTCACCAATATCCGGTAACCTGAATTCAAACATATCTTCACCCGAAAGTCTGTAAACGATTTATTGCATTCATTATGCGCTTTTCATTTGGGATATAGTACTCCTCCCACCTGTAGGGGAACGGAGAATCCGGGCCAGTCACCCTCAGGATCGGGCCCTGCAGGCTGTCTATGGCTCTCTCTGAAATAAGCGCAGATATCTCCGCGCCCATCCCGAGGGTTCGTGGCGCCTCATGGACTATGGTAACCCTGCCTGTTTTCTTAACGGATTTTATTATAGCATCTATGTCCAGGGGGAGAAGCGTTCTCAAATCAATGACGTCTGCGTCAACCTTGTTTTTCTCCACGGTATTTAAGACCGTTGGCACCATCGATCCATAAGTGATTATGGATACTGAATTGCCCTCCTTAAGCAAATTTGCTTCTCCTATAGGTACCTTGTATTCCTTGTCCGGAACGGATCCCTTGATGGATCTGTAAAGTCTCTTTGGTTCAAGGAATATCACCGGATCGTCGTATTCCATAGCAGATATCAGGAGCCCCTTCGCATCATAGGGGTTGGAAGGTGTCACCACTGTCAGGCCCGCAGTGTGAGCAAAGTATGTCTCTCCACTCTGTGAATGGTAGAGGCCGCCTTTCACTCCTCCTCCGTATGGTGTGCGCAGTACCATTGGAACGGTGTAATCTCCGCCCGATCTGTACCTGATCTTTGCCATCTGGTTAATGATCTGATCCATCGCAGTGTAGATGAAATCCTGGAACTGAATCTCGGCTATGGGCTTGAGTCCGGTGAGGGCCATGCCGATTGACATGCCAACAATGCCCAGTTCGACTAGAGGGGTATCCAGGACACGGTCTTCCCCATACTTTGACTGAAGCCCGTCCGTAACGCGGAATACTCCGCCGTCCTTTCCAATGTCTTCTCCGAGCAAAACCACTGATTTGTCTGTTCCAAGAAGATGATCAAGTGCCGAATTGAGCGCCTGGACCATTGTCATTTCACTCATAGTATGTCTTCAACCTCCTCTTTGAGCATCCATGTAAGCTTTGCATTCACGTCGGCGAATGCAGTCGACGGGTCAGGTGCAGGGATTTTTTCGCATTCGTTGAACTTATCCTCAACCAGTTTAGCCGTTCTGGATTTAATGCCCTCAATCATCTTGTCGTCAAGAAACTTCTTTTCCTTCAGGATCTTGCCGCTTATAACAAGAGGATCTTTTTCGCTCCCCTCATCAACGGTTTCACTTCTATATTTCGCGGGATCGTCGGAAGTCGAATGGGGTCCCATCCTGAAGCTTATCGCATCTATAAGGGTGGCACCTTTTCCATCCCTGGCCCTCTTGACCGCATCCCTTACCTTTTCGTACGTGTCAACAAAGTTATTTCCGTCTGCCTTGACACCCTTTATTCCGTATGCTTCCGCCTTTGTCCAAATTTCAACCCTGGTCTGTTTTTCAACAGGGAGCGAAATAGCCCAGCCATTATTTTCGCACAGGAATATTACCGGAAGATCGTACACCCCAGCCAGATTCAAGGCTGCATGGAAATCCGGAGTGGAACTTGATCCATCGCCGAATGTGGCCAGAACAATGTTATTCTTTTTCTGGTACTTAAGAGCATAAGCAGCGCCAGCGGCAAGCGGAAGATTAGTCGCGACGGGGCTCTGTATGGACATAAAGTTGAATTCTTTGGAACTGAAATGGCTTGGCATCTGCCTTCCCTTTGCTTTATCGGAATCATTTCCCATTATCTGGTTTATTATGGTCTCAATAGGGATTCCCCGGTGAAGCATCAGCGGCACGTCCCTGTAATATCCATAGATAAGGTCGTTTGGTTCCATTGCCATGGAAGCACCAACCTGAAGGGCTTCCTGTCCCATAGTGGGAGTGTAGAAGCCGACCCTCCCCTGTCTCTGTGCCGTTACAATCTTCTTGTCCAGAGTCCTGGACAACACCATCGCAGTGTAAGCTTTTATGTATTTATTCCTCTCCTCGTTGTCTTCAGGCATTCAATATCCTCCTTCTGGCCCAGGCCTCTGAAGCTTTATAGGACGTTCTCACCAGCGGACCGGAAGCCACATAAGAGAAACCCCTGGAATAACCCTGTGTTTCCAGTTCCTTGAACCTTTCCATGGGGGAATATTCAGAGACCTCTATTTGCATCCTTGACGGACGCAAATATTGCCCAATTGTTAGTATATCTACCCCCTCTTCCCGCAAATCGTCCATGGTTGATAATACTTCCTCATCACTCTCTCCGAGTCCCAGCATTATTGAGGATTTTGTCAGCATCTTTGGGGTCACCTCCTTGACATGCGCCAGCACCGCCAGCGACTGGTCATAACCTGCCCTCGGGTCCCTGATCCTGGGTGTAAGCCTCCTTACGGTTTCGACGTTGTGTGCATAAACGTCAGGCCCCGCCTCTATCACCCTGTCGACCAGAGAAAGATTTCCACGGAAATCAGGGGTTAGAACCTCCACCAATATACCAAGCTCTTTTACTTTCCTGACCACGCTCGCATAATGGGATGCACCCTGATCAGGGAGATCATCCCTGTCAACGGATGTAATAACAGCGTAGCTAAGTCCCATCTCTTTAACGGCAGCCTCAACCTTTTCGGGTTCCGCCGGATCCAGAGATTGCATCCCTCCATGCGTGACGGAACAGAACCTGCAGCCCCTGGAACAGTTTCCGCCCATAATCATGAACGTTGCAGTGCCGCTTTCCCAGCATTCTGCTATGTTAGGACACCTTGCCTCCTCGCATACGGTATGAAGCGAATTTTCCCTCATATTTTTCTTAATAGAAAGATAACTTACTCCAGAAGGAATTTTTACTCTAGTATACTCCGGTTTCACGTACCTTCATTTTAGGATGGTATTCTTATTTTTGCTGTGATCGGTCAACAATCTCTCAGGCAAAATCCTGAAGGTGAAATATTAGATCCGAAAAATTCAGGAAACCCGTTGTCTTGATGCCACTTTTTCAAAATCATCGGATTTTGGTGTCTAAAGATTACCCAAAGAAATCCCCTGTGAATTATCTGTGTTATCGGCGCAAGGCGATTCCAAAAGGCCGGGCTCCCTGCCTTATAGCATGTGCAAGTGGCTCTCACTCGTGGTGCCGAAACAACCTGATTTTACGGTTAACATAGGAAGTGAAGATTTGATTCCGAATGCCCACTTGACATCCGGATTGCAAAGATTTGCGCAAAACCCAAGGAGTGAACAAAATTACGCAAGGAACCTTGTTCAGGGCTTATCAGCAATGTCTGGTTTGGGACGATCCTCTCCACCAAACTGCAGTTTTAGGTTGCATTGAATTTCAACGAATCGATTGATCATACTGTGGGAAAATCTGCCTGAAACGGATATCCGGGGGTTGATAGCAAAAACTGCAACCGGCTGGCAGGAGATCCTCTGTCACCGTCTGGAAGAATTATAAACCCATAAAGCGGGAAAGAGCGTTTGCTGCTACAGCATTCACCACGGGAGTCAAAAATTTTCTGCTCGTTTTTTTAAGTCAGGCGTTGTTTTATAGCGGGACTTTCAAACGGCGTCTTCCAACGGTACCCGTTCCCGATGCCCATCTGCGCAAATAGAAATTTTATGGCCGCAGAAATGTCGCACCGAATTCTTAATTAAGTTTTATTACTTTGTGATATTAGGTATAACAATGAAAATAATAGCGATCGTAGACGACGAGAATTACATTTCGCCACTGGAATACGGCAACTCAATTATGGTGATCGATGACCAGACGAAACAGATAAAGGAGTATGAGAACCCCGGTTTCGGAGCGACCCACGGCGGAAAGGAAAGGGCGATGGCTGCAATTTTGACGCTTAAGGCAGATGCCATAGTGGTTAAGGAGGGGAGCCTCTGTCCCGGATCATATTTCATGTCGCAGGGACGCCTGAAATACATACCTGTGGAATATGAGAAATTTGACGAGGTCATGAAGAATCTGGATTCCGTCAGAACAAAGGCGCAGAATGAACTTGAGCCTTTGATGTATCAGGAGTAAGTCTTAGGCCCTCCCCTTAGAGATTCCATACCTCATTGCCGATCCAATCAGGTGCGAGACCCTTATTGCTTCCGGCACAGAATTCAGTATGCACTGCTTCGAGAGTATTTCGGCAGTTTGCTCAATGGTAGTACCGCTAAGATTTACGTAAATTGATTTTCCATTGGCCAATTTGATCCCGATAGGCTTCAATTTTTCAAGGAGTGATCTTTTTGTATCCGATGAACCATGGTGCAAATCTATCACCCTGTACATTGACTGGATTGAAGGGCGTTTCTTCGCCACGCTTATAACCGGAGTTCCGGTGGCCCTGGCAACTTCGTCAAGATCTGCGATATTCATCCCGCCGAAGGTAACCCCGTTGAGTAGTATTGCCGTGATGTTTTTCGCGGGAAATCTTTTACAGAGTTTGATAATAGACGAAGTCGAATCGTCTCCATCAAGAGTTATCTTCTCAGATGAAAACCCATCTATCCTGAAATCAAATCTCATCAGAGTGCCGATTATGACAGTTTCCCGGTCAGATTCACGCGAAAACGGAAAGTCATCTATGCCGACTACGAGGTTGCCTTTTTTTAGCGTAATCAGCGACTCTTACAGCATTTAATTATTTTTCCATTGCATATCTGTTCTCAGGCGTTTTGATGGCGTATTGCTGGACTTCACCGGATTCTCCTTTGTGAAGGTGCTTCACAATCAGCGATGATTCCCGGGAGGTTTTATGGATCACCGAACTACCCAAATTCAAGCACAGTCTTCCCTCGAAATCCATCAGTCATGAGGGGTGTGGAAAACCGTAGCGGCGTACTGGCATCTTCATGGTTAGAATCTATCAGGCACCAGCATTATGCTATTTTATTCATGATCATGGACGGAGGAGGGCAGGAGCATGGATCTCTGGACATTCGTCACTAAAGGGGAAGCGGTATTCCACATAGCACAGAACAATGGTCATGAGGTGGCAC
>JAJYPW010000019.1 GCA_021795055.1 Thermoplasmata archaeon | reverse complement strand
CGGCCTCGTTTGCCGTGATTGTGCTGCTTTTCCTTTTCACGCTTTCCCCCCTCTTTAACCCGGTTCTCTACATTTCTGGAGTTGCCATTTATTCTCTCATAAGGACCTTCATTCTCTCCGAGCCGAGAGAAAGGATCAGGCAGAACGGTTACAGCTCGGCCACTGCCCTTATTTCGCCGGCTTACCTCGGCAGCCTCGCGCTTGTATTTTCTACCCTGGACTCCTCTGGTTATGCCGTTACAATTGTCATTCTGGCTATACTTGTGATTTTTGTGTCAATGATGATTGTGATGCGGAGAAGGAGGGCACCTTCCAGCATCCTCTTTCTTCTCCTGTTCCTGTCGACGGTATATGCCATAATTTTTGGCATAAGGAATTATCAGTTGGAATATGCGGTAACCCTTTCAGCCCTTTTTGCGACATCGGCTTACATGATGTTCTATGACCTCCTTGATTCAAAATTCCACAACATATGGAAATCAATAAGACTCCTGCCGAAAGGGGCGTTTGCACCGATATTCATCTTCTTTAGCGCTGTCGGGCTGGTAAATGTATCCGGGTTTTCATCTCTCACATTATCCGCGCTGTATCCCGGAACTCAATTCAGCGATTTCTCGCAGATTTTCATGATGGCGTTCCTGGTGTCAATCCTGTTGCTCTTAACCATCACCGGTAGCAGGATTTTCAACCCTGTTGCCTTCATTCTGCTATGCGCACTGTTCATAAATGGTATATTCTCCATTGTCTCGCTTCACTTCGACGGCATTTGGACCCCCGGTTACCTCGAGGCTGTCATCCTCACCGCCCTTGTTTCAGGGTTCGTGCTTTATGAACCGGCGTTCTTCAGGTTTGCAAGATCATATTCAACCAAGGTTCCGACTACCCTGTCAATTTCACACCGTCTGGGGATAACCCATTATCTGCACTCAAGATACGACGTAAACCTTGAAAAGAACAAGAAGTCAAACAAGGATCTGCTCGGTTCAGGGGGATTTGCCTACGTCTTCAGGGGGAAGGACATGGCCACTGGAGAAACGGTAGTCATAAAGACTCCGAGGGTTTACGACGAGGAAGGAAAGACCGAGTCCCAGAAAAAAGAGTTCCTTCAGGATTCCGTGAAACAGCTTAAGTCAGAAAAGGATGTTCTTTCAAGCCTTCATCATCCCACAATTGTCAGGTTCATAGACTACTTCAAGGAGGGGAATGAATACTACCTGGTAGAGGAATACGCAGAGGGGAGAACCATAGATTCATTCCTGTCTACGGGAACAAAGGCAGGGGTAAAATTTGATGAGCAGAAGGTTCTCTCCATTTCCCGCAGACTTCTGTTTGCACTCAACTACATGCACATGCACGAAGTGTTCCACCGGGACCTTAATCCTGGCAATGTGCTGATCACCAAGACCGGCCCGAAGATCATAGACTTCGGCACATCAAAATCAATGATCGGCAAGGGAACGAGGAGTTTCTTCGCTCACAGTGAAAGGATCGGTGTCCCATGCTATAACCCCCCTGAGCTTGAAATAGGGACAAGCATAGAAGCATCGCCGTCGTATGACACATACTCCATCGGAGCCATTATGTGCTCCCTCCTGACAGGTACATTCCTGGACGGGGACCAGATAATGGTGAAATACGGGAGCAGGTTCATAACAGACAGGTACCTGAAAGAGGAAATCGAGGGCAAGCTGAGCAGCAATATATTCGTAATATTGCGAAAAATGCTGGCCTTCAGGCCGGAAGACAGGTTTGAATCAGTTGTGGCAGTGATCGCCGAACTTTTTGATCTTTCCGGGGAAATGCTTATAACCCACATGGGCGACACCTATGTGCTTGACAGGCAGACAAGATATTCGGTAATCCTGTCAGGCGACACTTCCCTGTACGTGCCAGAGGGGAGAATTATCAGGGACAATGAAATATTCATATTTGAATACGGGAGAACAGACACGGTGAAATGGGGCGAGATATATTATGACAGCATCCAGAGAGGATACTATTTCAAGGCTGAACCAAAGAAAGGCATATACGGGAAAAGCGCCCATACAACAAGCAGCAGGCAGCAGATCATCGAGATGAAGTCCCAGTACATCTACACCTCACAGCAGGATGTAGGCAGCGGGGCATTTTCTTTTTACGTGAGGAGAACCTGATATGGATCTGGGATATGCCAGCATTAGAGGGCGTGTCAGGCATAAGGACGAAGACTCCATTCTGGTTGAAATGGATGCTTCAATGTCATTGGATGCTGTTTCAGAGCGGGCACTCATTGCTCTTGCGGACGGCATGGGTGGAGGCGAGAGGGGAGAGGAAGCAAGCAGGATAGCTATCCTTGGGGTAAGGGAATCCAGAAATTCTATCTTGAACAACGATCCGATGGATCACAATGCAATACTGAACTCTCTTCTGGATGCCATGCACTACTCCAACGAGAAGCTGCTGAAGTACAAGGAAGAAAAGGGGTATTACAGCATGGGCACCACCATGACAATCGCCTACTATGCGGAAGGCTGGCTTCATGTGGTAAACGCCGGCGATTCAAGGGCATACATCTTCAATCAGGGCACAGTTTCCCAGAAGACCACCGACAATTCTTACGTGATGGAGATGGTAAAGATCGGCAGGGTGAGGGAAATCGAGGCAAGCAGGCATCCAAGGAGAAACGAGCTTACGGTAGCGCTCGGGTTCGAGGACAATTTCATACCAGAACCGTACCTGTGGAGGTGTTTCCGCGGCGACTCAATAATGCTGTGCTGCGATGGCCTGTGGACTGCCCTGGATCCAACTTTTCTTGCTCAGGGCGCCACTTCCGGCGTCACCTCCCAGGAAGTTGTAAATTCCCTCATCACATGCGCTGACGAGCTGGACGGATCCGATAACATCTCTGCAGTGCTGTTAAGGCCGTCCCTGAACGTGGACGAAGAGGAAGTCATCCGGAAACCCACGCTGTCGTCAGTCACTGTCAGGAATACTGTGTGAATTCCAGAATATGAATAGTACCACAAAAATTATTAACGGTCGAACCACTAAGCCATTTGCATGGATTGTGATTCTCTGATAAAGCAGGTAGAACACAAGTTTTCTACGGAAGTCAAATCAGTCGAGGAGTCTGAAAATTACGATCCTGCAGAATTTTCCAGAAAATCCGCCGACTTTCTCGAGTGGTTCGAGAACCTCATCAACAACAGTACTGTTGAGAATGGAGAGATCGTAGAGTCAGCAAAGAAATGCATACTGAAGACTCTCGAAAACGATCCGGAGGGGACGGAACACCCACTGCTTTCAGACGCACTATCTATATTCTCCGATAAGAGGCTGAAGGAGATGTTCGGCGTCGAGATTTTTGCCAACCTTGACGAATAGGCAATAGATTTAATCTACGGTTGAATTAGCTGACGATAGACGTGCCGGGCGAAATTGACAAGAAACTGGAGAATTTCATCAGAAGCCTACCTTCAGAGGAGATTTACTTCGAGGCGATAAGGGAAATCCTGAAGGATATCATCAAGGAGTACATCAAGAAGAAAATCAATAGCGATGATCATCTCAAACACGAAATCGTGGAAGTCCTGAAGGAATTCACCGAGGCAAAGGTGAAGGAGTACGATTCCATGGCAAAGATGACCAGGATTTCCGCAAAACTTGGATACAGCCTGGCTCCTGAATCGCTGAAGGATGAGGCCATCTCAAATTTCCTCAGCGTATTCCAGAAGGAAATCGAAGATATCATCAGGAAAACGCTCTAGGAAGATGGCTTGAAATCTTTCTTTACCACGTTGAGTGAGTTAAGGTCGAACAGGGTCAATATTGAAGGATTGGGGCTGAAATTCATCATCCTCTGGTAATCAGTCTGTGATTGCCAGGTCGAGGAATTCACGTACCTTACCGACTTGTATTCCCCCATTGCGTGGGAATGCACATGCCCGGTTATAAACACGTCCGGGACTTCCTCAATGACATGGTAATCGATGGCGGACGGGATTAAAGGAGTTTTTCCACCATACCTCGGGGCGAGATGCCTCCTTTTCAGCAGCTCTTTCACCGCATCTCCTATGGTTGAGTAATTCATTCCCGGGATCAGTTCAACAAGATCATTGAGGGACATCCCGTGATAGACCAGTACCTTCCTCTTCTCCAGCGTCAGCGTGCATGGGTTCGGGATAAGGAATGCATTATCCGGGAGCTCCTTCTTGAGGGCTTCAGGAAGGCATGGTTGGGGTTCGGCGAGCCTCACGGTATCATGGTTACCAGGCATTATGAATACCTTCACGTCTTCGGGTATGCCGGAAATCAGTTCCGCCAGAGCAGAATACTGTTCCAGTGGGTTAAGGATCTCAAGATCGTTTTCCTGGGAAGGGTAAATGCCAATCCCGTCTACCACGTCACCGCTCAGAATCAGGTACTTCAGCTGCTTTGACTCTTCGCTTCCTCCGTTGAGCCAGTGGATCATGGATCGGAAATCGTCCTTCCTGAAAGTCTTGCTCCCGACGTGGATATCGGAGATCGACCCGACAAATACAGGGGCAGATTCCTCGAACTGCACCACCCTGTTCGGTATGTCCGGCCTGACGATCTCGTCTGCGAATATCACGGGGTCACCTTTGCCTGAGGAGACCGATCCCACGATGCCAATCACCTCATCCGGCAGGAAAAGTTCGGAAAAGATCGCGTTCTTCTTCATTATTATGACCTGAATGGAATCCTCAAGATCCTCAACGAGGAGCTTTCTGTGTCCATTGGAAGTGACGCTCGTCTCCGAAACCATGCCTACCACTTTTAACTTGCCCGGAGTCCTTTTTGCCTTGGAGATCGGGAGCGATCCACGCATATGGCTGGAAAGCAGGATAATCTTCTTCAGCTTCTCATACCTGTCCGAGAAGTATTTCCTGAAATCCTCGGCAGAGCTTTTGACCTTGAGATTGGAGTAATCAACCTCAAAGTACGGGTTCCTTGTTTTGTTTGAGTCTACGAGGACCGAGAGTATCTGTTTTTCAGTAAGATAACCGGAGTCCAGGACCTCAGAAGTCAGCAGGGAACGGATCATCGGGCCCAAATTATTCTCAATGATCCTGTTTAGCGCGTCAGGGGCGACGAGTATCCCATTTGAATGAAAAAATTCCAGGATTCTCTCTTTTTCCCTTGACTGAAGCAACGTGATCAGGCTAAAAGTCCCAGGCAGTTAAAACACTTTTTTATTTTTTGCGTGATATCCCACAATGAACAGCATATCGTCTCTCGTCAGCAGTCACAATGAGTACAGAAGGAATTGCCTGAATCTTCAGGCTTCTGAGAACATCATGTCAAAAAAGGCGCTGGAAGCGCTCTCGTCGGATCTCTCCGGCAGGTATTCCCACATCGGTGAAAACGGGATCAACGACTATGGCGGTACCTCGATTTTTGAGGAAATCCAGCAGAGGACAATTGAAGCCGCGAAGTCCCTTTTTGGTGTGAAACTTGCTGAGATCAGCCCTGTGGGAGGGCACATCGCAGCAATTGCAGTGTTAAGATCAATGTTAAGGCCAGGCCAGAAAATGCTCCATATTTCCACAGAGAATGGTGGGTATCCAGGCTATGACGGCCCATACATCCCGAAACTGCTTGGCGTGAAGGAGGGAACCATACCATACAATACCGCAGACCAGGAGATTGATTATGAGGCGCTGGAAACCAGGGCCAGGTCAGAAAAACCTGCACTGATAGTGCTTGGCCAGTCTGCATTTGTCAGGGAATATGACCTGAAGAGGATCAGGGATATCTGCGAGGACTCTTCAAGCGGGTTGGTTTATGATGGATCGCATGTGATGGGCCTCATTGCCGGCAGGGCTTTCCAGAATGATGTTATGAGTTACTGCTCCGTGCTTTTCGGATCCACGCATAAGACATTTCCTGGTCCGCAGGGAGGCATAATTCTGGCAAACGATCCGGGCGTTCTGGAGGGCATGAAGGAAAGTTTCACATGGCACATCCAGGATAATACCCACCTGGCGAGGATTGCAGCACTCGGGGTAACGCTGGAGGAAATGAAGGGGTATGCCGGAGAGTACGCCTCAAGGGTCGTCAGAAACAGCGGAAAACTAGGCGCAGAGCTCTCTGAAAGGGGATTCGGCGTAAGGTTCCAACCATGGTTTTCACATTCTCATCAGCTTCTGATAGACGACGGATGGCTGAACAGGAAGGGGATCACGCGAGTGGAACTTTCCCGTAAACTTGAGCGAAACAATATCATAGTGGATAGAGATGGTAGAATAGGTACTTCGGAGATTTCACGGCTGGGGTATGAGGACATGCCACGCATCTCTGAACTGATCATGGCCTCCCTGCGCGGAGAGGACGTGAAAGGTACTGTCATGAAAATTGCGTCCGCACTGTATGGTGATTTCAGATGAAAGTTGAACAGATGATGACAAGGGAACTCATAACACTGGAGGCTTCAGAGCCGCTTTCTGCCGCACTTACCAAGATGAGGGAGAACAGCATCCATTCCCTCCCTCTAATCAAGGGAGGCAAATACCAGGGGCTGGTTGTTTACAGGGACATAATGCGCAGGAGGAGCATCCAGCCCAGGGCCAAGGTCGCGTCCTTCATGATCACCACCACGGAACTGTCCCCTGATGAGGATGGCTTTAGCGCAGTCCAGAAACTCCATTCTTCTGGGCTGCCCGCGCTCCCTGTAACCGACAAGAAGAAGCTCGTCGGGATACTCTCCAGGTTTGACATCGCAAAGCATGTACAGGAGATCAGCGACGTTAGCGGAATCATGGCACTCGAGGTCAAGACCGTCGATCCGATTTCCGTGAGCGTTGGCGATTCCATAGAGAACGCAGTCGAGGCCATGAGGAAGCTCGATGAATATGAAGTTCCCGTTTCCGATGATTCAGGAAAGCTGGCCGGTGTGCTGAGACTTGAAAGCATTATGGAAATGACAATGGCTGACAGGCAGAGGATACAGTATGGGCAATATACCTCGGAAAAAAGCAAGTCAAAAGTTATTGTCTCCTCGCTGATGGATGATCCCGTGTCCGTCACCGACAGGGATCCACTGAGCAAGGCATGCAGCGAGATGGTAAAACTGCGCATGCATATAATCCCGGTAGTCGACTCAGCCCAGAAGATCACCGGCGTGATTGGGATCGACGACATCATCGACATACTCGCCAGGCCTGTCGGAAAGCAAGGTCTCCTTGTGACCATCACAGGCCTGGGTCCGGGTGACGAGGATCTGTACGATATCGCTTACGGCCTGAGCGAGAAATTTGCCCAGAAGCTGGGAAAGATGTTTGGCGTGAAGTCCGGTCTGCTCAATATCCACGTGATCAGGTACAACACGGAGGGCAGCACGAAGTATTCAGTAAGGACCCGTCTTACCGCCGGGAAGATTTACATGTCCGTGAACTCCCACGACTGGAACTTCGGAAAATGCGTGTACGAGATCTTTGAGGGGTATGAGGCAAGGCTGATCAAGCAGAAGAAGCGATGACTCGCCGTATATGCCTGCCTCATTTTCATTGTAAATTCCAAAAATTGCTTTGAATTGAGGGGATGGAATCGGTTTTTAGAAACGCTTAACTAATAAGTAATATTGTCAACTTATGGAAGAACTACTTAGACCAGGAACAACGGCACCGGATTTCGAATCAGTGGATCAGGACGGCAAGCACGTGAAACTGAGCAACTTCAGGGGATCTCCGGTTGTTATCTATTTTTATCCTAAGGATGATACTCCAGGATGCACTGCGGAAGCATGCAATTTCAGGGACAATTTTAGCCAGTTCAAGGAAAAGGGCATCACCGTGCTTGGAGTAAGCGTCGATAGCCAGAAATCGCACAAGAAGTTCCAGGAAAAATACAACCTGAATTTTACGCTCGTGGCCGACGACTCGAAAAAGATTGTCACTCAGTACGGAGTTAAGGGCATGACAGGACATGCGAACAGGGTGACCTACCTGATAGACAGGGACGGTAAGATTGCCCATGTCTACGAAAAGGTCTCTCCAAAGGCCCATGGATCTGAAGTGCTGGAAAAGATGAAGGAACTCAAACTTGCGCCGTAAACCCGGCACTTCCCACACCGAGTCCAGATTCCGTAGGATTCAGGCATAGCGCATTGATCAGGAATCAGGGCAAGGCTGAATTAAATTCCGCGCCCGGAAGAATCGTCAACATTCATTATTGTTATAAACACAGCTATGAAAAGCCAGATCACGGAGACTATTACCATAAGGGTATCAACATAAATGAATGAGAAAATTATAAAGAATAATGCCGGAATTATAAACTTCACGGCAAGAATGTAGACTTTTGAAAGGTCCATTTCCCAGATCATCCGAACAGGGAACTCAAGCCTGCAAGCGCATCGTCCTCAGAGCCTTCCTGCTTCTTTTCTTCCTTAGGCTCCTCCTTTACTTTCTTCCCGCCCTTCTTCTCACCCTCGTGAGAGGCTTCGGGTGCCTGTGCCTGGGCAGCGGGTGCTGCCGATACGGTTGCCGATGCAGCGTTCTTCAGGACCTCATCAATGTTCACGCCCTGCAGACTCGACACCATGGATTTAATCCTGGCTGCTTCTGCCTTCACGCCTGCTCCTTCAAGTACCTTCTTCAGTTTTGTTTCGTCTATCTCCGATCCTGCTGAATGCAGGAGCAGAGCTCCATATACGTATTCCATTTTTCTCTCCTCTATTATCCGAACAGGGCCCCAAGACCCTCAGATATCTGGTCGTCCACGTTCTCCTTTTTCTCCGGCTCCCTGTCCTTTTTAGCTTTAGGTCCCTCTGCCTTCTCTGGCACGTTCTCGCCTGGGGAGACTACCGAACCGAGTGCAGCGGCATCCTTAATTGCTTTCAGTATAAATAACTCTATATTGCCTTCATCAACAACCCCGGCAGCTATTGCAAGCGATTCGGCATTTATCCTTGCCATGACGAGAAGTTCCGGAACGATTTCCGGCACGATGAACTTTGAGGCCAGCGCAAGCTTCTTTGCTATCACCAGCGCACGCGATACATCCTGCAGGACACTGGATGGAGTTATCGAAAGAGCACTTTCATCGAAGAATATGCCGTCATACAGGGCACCCTTCATGTCTATGCCTACAGTTAGCGGGAAAATTTCAAGCTTTTTCAGCACTCCTGCCTTCTCCTTCGAGATGGTTTCTCCCTTCTTTACAAGAACGGTGTCTTTCTTGATTACAATTTTTCCCTTCTCGATTGCCGTCTGGAGCCCAACTTTCTGGAACTCGCTGACCATAGGTCCAGGAGGGAACGAAGTTTCGCTTGCCTCCACGACTATGTCGTCATCGGCAACCTCACCGCCTTTGGCGGGAGACTTCTGCTTTGTTTTTGAGAGTTTCTCGAACGTTGCGTTCGGAGCACTGTCTGTCGTGAGAATCGCCACCTGCCCTGAAATGAGTTCCCGCAGGTTCTCAAATCCCTTGACTCCAGACTTTTCAAGCGCTTTCCAGATCAGAGTTCCGCGCGTCACCTTGAGTTCCATTTCCCCACGGAGGTCTCTCCTAATCTTCTGCAACTGATTGTTGCTGATTCCCTTGATGCCTACTATCGCAGAGACTTTAGACTTGGAAAGCCGATCGGAGAGATCGTCAACCAATTCCACTTTCCACTGTGCTGGTTTCCTCATTTGTGATCACCAATGACAAGTTTAACAGCCTTCCCCATCGTGGTCTTTACGAAAATTGAATCGATGTTTCCATAACCCTTTTCAAGTTTGGTAACGAGCCTTCTTATCACCGCATTTATGTTTTCTTCAAGGTCCTCGTCCTTCATGTCCCTGGTACCAACCGGTACGTGGAATGTCCTCTTGTCACGGCTTCTTGCCCTTACGGTTTTACCAAGGCTGGAGATCATGGCAACAGGATCCTGGCCAGGCGGGATGGGCTTGGGTATCTTTCCTCTCGGCCCGAGTATCTGACCCAGCGACTTACCAATGGAAGCCATTAATGTGGATTCGGCTATGAAGAAGTCAATTTTTTCAACAAGCTTCTTGAACTCTCTCTTGTCCTCAAGGAACTTATTGATGTCTTCAGGTCCGTAGACGGCTTTTGTGGCCTTCTTGGCCTTCTCCTTGAGTTCTGACGTGCCAAAAACTGCCACGGAAATGTCCTTCCCTCTTCCCTTGGGCAGCACAATCTCTTCATTTACCCTGTTCTTAGGATCAGAAAGATCAAGATCCTTCAGGTTTATTGCAAGCTCTATGCTCTCCCTGAATTTCCTTTCAGGCGACTGCTTCTTTATTTCTTCAATTGTTTTTGAAATGCCATCTTCCGGCAAATGCATTACCTCCGTAGTACGTGCGAGATTTATTCTCTCCTACAGGTTAGAGTTTGATTGACCCGCTCATAATAAGCTTTTGCACTTCCTTCGGGTCTTTACCTTCAACGTTGATCCCCATCGACACGCATGTCCCAAGGACCTCCATAACGGCCCCCCTGAGATCGTATGATAGCATTGACGTCATCTTGGAAGCAGCCACTTTCTTGATAACTTCGAGGGAAGCGTCTGCAGCGATTTTCTCCTTCTTGTTTCCAGACGCACTCTCAATTCCAAGCTCCTTCTTGAGAAGGGCAGAGGTAGGCGGCACTCCTACCTTAATCTCGTATTTCTTCGAAGCGGGATCGGTGATTATGACCGATATCGGAACTTGCATCCCGGCAAATGCCTTGGTCTTCTCGTTGATATCCTTGATTACCTGGCCAAGATTTAATCCAAGTGGGCCAAGTGCAGGCCCAAGCGGTGCACCTGCTGATGCCTTGCCCCCCTCTACCATTGTATTTACTGTTTGCGGCATGTTGAACACTAGTTTGAAGTGAAGCCTGTAATTGATCCGCTTTAATATTACTTTTGAAAGGAGAGGGCGTTGGTGAATTCACATTGTATTCAATATTCAATGCTTGGG
>JAJYPW010000018.1 GCA_021795055.1 Thermoplasmata archaeon | reverse complement strand
ACCTTGAGGAGAAGTTCTGGCTGGGTCTCTCAGACTAGAGTAAATAAAATTCAATACAACCTTCTATTATCCTATTTGAGTGTTTTCTTTGGATCTAGAGGAGTATATCAGGGCAGGATCGGAAGCAAGGCAAAGGATTAATGCAGCAGAGGTTGAAGAACTCGCAAAGAAGCTCGCAGATTGCATTTCCAAGGGGGGAAAATTAGTCGCTTTTGGAAACGGCGGCTCTGCTGCGGATTCACAGCATTTCGTGGCAGAACTGAGCGGACGGTTTATGAAGGAGCGTGGATCGCTCCCCGCAATCGCACTGACCACCAACACGTCTGCCCTCACCGCAATCGGGAACGACTATTCCTTTGATAAGGTATTCAGCAGGCAGGTAAGTTCGCTCGTCGGCAGGAAAGACTTCGTAGTTGGGATCAGCACCTCGGGAAACTCCCCGAACGTTGTTGATGCCATAAAGACAGCAAAGATCATCGGGGCATTCACCGTGGCAATGACCGGGTCATCAGGCGGCAAGCTTCTCGGAATCGCTGACCGTACCTTCCGTGTTGCCAGCGATCTGACCCCAATAATCCAGGAAGTTCACATCGCCGCGATCCACATGATCTGCATGAGACTGGATGAAATTCTTTCCGGAAAATGATCGCTCTCGGGAGAATGCGGGAAGATAAAGGCATCATCGTGGTGGCTGCCGCCTGGCTGTTCGTGGGCGGCACATATTCGGTACTTTCCCTGCTTAGGTACTTTTCCTTCCATGCAGGCGTGTTTGACTTAGGCGTTTCGTATGCCCAGATTTATTCTGTTTTTCATGGGCTGATTGGCAACGGATCTATAGGCGACTATCAGATCCAGAAGTCGATAAACCTACTGATGGCTCCATTCTTTGGGCTGACAGGGGAGATACCCTACCTGCTTGCTTTCCAGAGCCTTTGGCTTTCCTTTGGATCCATACCTCTCTATTATATTTCCAGGAAGTTCGTTCAGGGCACTCTTGTACCCGTTGCTGTTTCCCTGTCATACCTGTTTTATTATCCGCTTGGAGGCGTTTACTGGTTCGACTTCCATTTCATGGCATTATTCCCGACATTCTTCCTGCTGTTTTACGCATTCTATCTGTATGGGATGAGAAGAGCGGCGATGGTCTCTGCCATTCTTGCAATGACAACGGACTTCCTTGTCCCTGCAATAATGATCATCGGGGCGCTTACGCTGTTCCACTCGGAATGGAAGGACAGGGGGATCAGGAATTCCTTTGCGTGGGCGATAATTGCCGTTGGAATCGCAATCTACGTTATCGTGTTCCTTTTGTATAGTATCTCTGCGGCTACCCAATACATAAAACAACCGTTCGTGTACCCGGTCAATATACATGGGCTAACGGAATACTATCCACTGTACCTTTTCCTCCCGGTGCTTTTTCTGTCGATCCTTGCACCCGAATACGCAATCATGCTTCTGCCCTTTCTGGCATTCATATACTCCAACAATTACCTGCCTTACTTCAGCTTGATGTTCTACCAGTATCCCGCCCTCTTTGCCCCGATACTTTTCCTTTCCGCGGCGAAAGGCATCTCGCGTCTTGGCAAAATTTCGCGTTCCAGGAATATGATGAAGGGAGTCGCAATCGCCCTGGTCGCGTTCAACATAATACTGTTTGCTTTCCTGACTCCCGTTGGAAACCTGATGACTGCAGAGTACGACAACCAGGCTAGCGGTATTTTTACAGGGCAGCCGTTTTCTTACAACACAATGCAGGACATCACCTATAGCCAGCAGGACAACTACTTGAATGAGGCAATAGCAATGATTCCCCTCTGGAGTACCGTTATGATACAGGACAATATGCCGCAGCTGTCATACCAGTATCACTGGCTGCTCCCCGAAGAGGTCAATTCCAGCAATCTACCGCAATATGCGCTGCTTGACCCATATTCTTCAAAATTCACCGGGGGATCGTATTATGGATCAAACGAGAGCAAAACTGCAATTTTGCAGGCCAACTGGCTTATCGACAATTACGGCTACGGCATTCTGGCGGAACTTGATGGAATAACGCTTCTGGAAAGGAACTACACCGGTCCGGTTGAGTTTGTTCCGATTGATAGGGCAATCGGTGCAAGAGCCTTCTTCTTTCCGATGAATTCTACTGCCAGCAATGGATCAGAGATAATCCCTGCCATAGGCAACGGGTCTTACGGATTCTATGGTCCCTATACTTTCCTGACTCCAGGGTCCTATGCGATCACCTTTAAGATTTACGCGGAATCGCCTTCAGGCAACCAGTCTCTTGACCTTCAGATTGCAAACACCTCCTATCTGGGCCAGACAGTGGATTTGCAGGTCCACCTGGATTCATCCTATTTCGACAGTTTGGTGAAAACTTTCACGGTGTCCTTTAAAACCACGAATTTCCTTTCACTGGTGGAGTTCAGGGCGTTCAACCTTCACATGACTTCCGGCATCGTTTTCTCGGGGGTGCAGATAAATGAAACCGGAGCATAATATTGGGGCTACAGGAATCTGGCATATCGTTACAAGGAGCCGGGCGTTTTTTCTGTTGCTGCCTTCGCTGTCTGCGCTGATGTCGATCATAATCCTCCTCAGCTTCCCGTCCGGGTACTTCTCCGGCGACGTCATGACCTACCTTGCACTTGGAAAAGAAGTTGTCGGCAACGGGCTGGTCATTCCTGCCACAAACACAATCCATTATCCTGGCAGCATATGGGTCTATCCCCCGGTGATTCCAGAAATTTCCGCATTTCTGATCCTGCTATCCCCTTCTGGCGCAATATACATGATCACAGCATTCTCCATTCTGGTCGTCGCTCTGACTTCAATCCCGGTTTACCTGCTTGCAAGAAACCTCTTTGGAAAAGATTCCGGTGCAATCGCAGGGCTGGCATACGCATTCTATTTTCCCTCCCTCTATGAGGAGACCTGGGGCGGAATCCCTCAGCTCTTCTCCTTCCTTCTGATCCTTTCACTGCTTGCACTGATGACATCTCCTGAAAATTCCCATCTGCGGCGCAGGATCGCCTTCATATCTGCAATAAGTTTTGCCATACCTTTTGTGCATGATCTGACCTCAATTGTACTGCTCCTTTCACTTATTCTGTCGCTCATCGCCTACCTCGTATTCAAAGAAAGGGATTCCCGCCTTCCGCTCTATACTGCGGTTTCGATTCTCTCGATGACAGTCGCTGTAGCCATATGGTACGTGCCCAGGCTATGGTGGGTGATTGATTCAGCCTTCCCCGGCCACAATCCAGTTTACCGGTCACTTATTGGAACCCTTCCCCAAGTATCTGGCTCTGGAAGCATATTATTGTCCCTTTACAGCCTCCAGCAACCTTCGGCAATTCTTTCCGATTTGCAGTTTGGCTGGATACCTATCATCCTGGCGTTCTCGATTGCGGTCATAACCGCACTGGTCCTGTTGAAGCGCGATCACAGGCCACTGTTTGCAGGTCTCGTACTGGTACCATTTTCCCTGTTGCTATACAATGTCCCCGATCCGGTGCTTTTTGTCAGGTTCTCCTATTTCATCTATCTCTATTCCTTCGTACTTTTTTCGCCGTTACTGCTTGAGGCCGCTAAATATATTGCCAGGGGGATTACCAGACCAGGGGAACCGGTTAAATTTGCAATCTCTCTCCTGCTTTCTCTAGCGCTTATATCCGGTGCTTTTGGAGGAATGGCATTTGAGAGTTCCTCTCACTCCTACTACGGCCTGATTGGTGGAAGCGAATCGAACAACACAGATGCCGACCAGGTATCCAATTTCCTTGCAGGAGTGTATACAAACGGAACTGTTGCTGCAACAGGCCAGATCGGGTTCCTTCTGATGGGGGATTACGGTATGCCCGTCATAGAATATCAGGGGCTGAATTTCCTGACTCAGCCTGTTGAGTGGCAGGAGAGTGCTGCAGCCTACACTCTGATATATGATCCCGCCGGAAATATCTCATACACGCAACACTTGATAAGCGAATTCTCGGTCACTTTCGTGGTGATTCAGGCCAGCAGCATTGTTCCGGTTCCAGGTTTCTATCATCTCGTATTCCCGACAGGGTACTACGAACTGTACAGTGTTTAGGCACCCGGGAAATGAAACGGCTGTCTTCTTTGGATAAACCATTCGGTGGAATGTCTGTATGGCTTACCGGGCTATGCTACAGTGCAACGAGATGGCTGTTCAGTGGGCAAAATTAGTATAATGGTACAGGCTTACGCACGGGAACAGGTTGACGCAGGAAGGCAAATCTGGCTTGAAGGAAGTGCTCGGGAGACTGGAAATCAGGAGATCGCTTTACCTTCTCTATGCAGTGATATTCATCAGCTACGCCTTCCTGTCATGGTTTTCAGTTGGATATCTGCTGCTCCCGGTGATAGTGATGGACTGGTTCCTCCTGGTCATTGGAGCCCTGCTTGCAATTTTCTCCGTCTACCTTGAGGAAGAGCCAAAGGTGGTGCGCTACCTTCCCTATGCAGGGTTCGTGGTATCGTTCCTGATATTTGGCGAACTGCTTTCATTTGTGCTCCCTGCTTACGCCACGGACGAGCTGGCAAGCAATACCTATGCGGCATACCAGTTTATCCATGGACTGGACCCCTACATAAACAGCAACATGGCCGGAGTGTTTTCATACTCGCACCTCTCCCCTTATTCTATCACTCCACTGACCACCGGAGGGGCAGTGGACTTCCTGGTGTACCCTGGCCTTTCCGTACTTCTCTTCATCCCCGCAGTGCTTCTTGGAATAAGATCGTATGAAATTATAGTCTTTTTTGCCATTCTCTCATTTTTCCTGCTGGCCTATTACTACAAGAAGAGAGGCATTGAGGAGACCCTGCCATTCCTGGTTGTCGCGATGGTGATTTCAGGTCAGTATGCTTATTATTCCCTGACGGGGGACGATGACATTATCTGGGTATTTTTCCTCGCCCTTGCCTATATCTACAGGAAGAATCCCCTTTTATCCGGTATTTTCTTTGGGCTGTCGCTTTCCTTCAAGCAGATTGCTGCACTAGTACTCCCATTCTTCCTCTATTTCATTTACAGGGAGAACGGAAGGAAGGCACGCTCAGGGATCGACTTCATCGTCGGGGGTATTGCAAGCTTCCTGGTGACCAATGCACCGTTTATATGGATGGAGCCTGTACAGTGGTTCAGGCACATAATCTCTGTGGACACCCAGCCGATTCTCGGTGCCGGTATTGGCCCCTCAGTCCTCGCTTTTGCGGGGTATCTGAATATCTCATCCAACGTTTTCCTCACGCTGCTTGTCGTAACATTCCTGATCTTCTTTATACTTTACCTGACTTACTACAACGAGCTGAAATATGCATTCTTCGCTTTTCCCATGTTCATTTTCATCTTCAATTTCAGGGTACTTGAGAACTATCTAGCCTTCTGGCCGTTCCTGATACTGATGGTGATGCCTGATTTTTTGGAGGAATTCAGGGCAAGGAAAACTATGGGATCTCACCACCACCCGCATGTCATTTCCGATATCAGGTTCAGCATTGCTACCCAGAAAAAAGTGGCGGCAGCTTTCATTGCCGTGATCATAGGGAGCGGCGGGTTCATAATTTACGATGTTTCCTCGGTGTCTTCGCCAGTGCATATAACAGGCGTATGGAATGCCTCAGACCCATTATGGACTCCAGGTTACATATCGCACCTGCAGGTAAATCTGACATATACGCCATCCTATGGCGACCCCGGATCGCTTGACCTGAATTTCAGGATACTGCCTATGGCAACGCCCCTGTCATTGAACCCCAATGCCCTGCTCTGGCACACCGACAAACAGATATTCCCCGGGGCATCTTCAGTGAACATCTTTCCCAACACCTATGCCGATCTTCTGCCAAATAATGTGACATTCACCATCCAGGTGTATTACAGCAGCTTTGTATCGTCCTTCAGTTCCGACAAGCTGAGTATTCCGACGGATTTCCCGATAAGCAATCCAAACATGTCACTCCCCTCATACCTGTCGAATTCGTCATCCTCGCACATAAATCCCGTATACCCTGGCTGGAACTATTCTCTCGTGTCCGGCGTGGGTAATGGCTCGTTCAAATACAGCATCCTGCCGGTAGGATTCAATCTGAGCCTGGATAACAAAAAGGCCAGCAGGCAGTGGGCAATCGCTTCCGTGTCGTCCGCAATAAACGTCAGCCGTCTCGCGGCGGGTGGATATACCCTGAAATATTCTCTGACGAATCTAAGGGGCAACCCGTACTATTATTCCTTCTACTCGAAGAACTCTTCCCTGATAGTGGGGGCGCAGATATCATTTTATGGAGGCAAGGACAACCTGACCATCGGGTTCAATCCGGGGATTTCCAGCGACATCATCACGTACGTCAACGATACGAATCTTATCGTGATAAGCAACAGTTCCGAACTGTCATTTGCCAATATCTCAAATCTTCTCAACACCAACGGATGGTCCATACAGGAAGCGACACTGTCCTATGTCCTTATGACTTACGGCGTGAGCGGGCTGTTCTATGCGACGTTCTACAGCTTCAGCCTCGTCTCGCCGGCGTGGAACAGTTCTTCAGGCTTCAGCAGAAATTAGATCATTCTCGTGGTAACTGGATCAGCGGCGGCCGCTCCCCGATGCCTTCTTTATCTGTCTTGCAAGTTTCCGGTACGTCAGGATTTCAATGAAATACTGCTGCACGAACTTCATGCTGTTATCGACAATTTTTGACTCCCCGCCCAGGCGATCCTTCATTACATAAGGGATCTCCCCGACCCTGATATCACGCTTCGTGGCAAGGATATATAGAATGAGTTTTTTTGTGTTTATCACGGGGAGAAGCTGGAGAACCAGGGTCTTCCTCAGAACGAAAAAACCGGAAAGTGGATCGCTCAGCTTTCCAGAATTCCGTATGAATATCCTGGCGATCATCTGTGCAGACCTGCTTATTATGCCGCGAAGCGGCGACCAGTCGTTGCCTCCCCCCTCAAGATAGCGTGAAGCGACAAGCAGGTCCAGATCGGGGTTCCATGCCCTTACGAGGTTTTCTATATACCTTATGGGATGCTGCATGTCAGAATCCATCTTCAATATTGTATCGTAAGCGGCTATTTTGCATCCGGCAAGCTCTGCGTTGGCGGATCCAAGTTTTGTCGATCTTTTCAGCACTTTCACGCTGTATTCTTTTGACTTGTCTGCCGCAAGCCTGTCAAGGAAATCCAGAGTCCCGTCAGTGCTTCCGTCGTCCACAAAAACTATTTCCCCTATCTCCCGTAATTGTTTCCCGAAAATCAGGGCATCCAGCTCCCCTATGAAAACCGGAAGGTTGTCTATCTCGTTGAGCACGGGAATGACTATGGAGAACTTTTCTTCCCCAGGATGCCGTTCATAGCTATGCACTGCCACATCCGGGCTGTGCGATGCATTTGCACTTTCAGCAAGTGGAGAGTCTGCCAACCTATTCTTGTCCTGTTTCACCATCCCTATCAGGTTCTCATCTTCCCAGCGTGTGGCCGGTCATGCAGCATCTAGTGTGACACCGAATGCCCGGGTGTGGACTGAAAGCGATCCAATCCCCGCCAGGCTGATTTCAACCCGCATAGGCACAGGGAATAAGTATGTTACTCCATCCTCATTGGCGCACGATTCAAAAGTAATAAATGCCGCGTAAAGATCGTCAGAAAATGCAATCCTCAATAAAGGGAGTTTTTCCGATTTTGCTGACTCCCTTCAACCTCAAGGGAAGCATTGACTTCGAAGACCTGGAGAAGCTAACCAGATACTACGTGGATAGCGGAGTGGACGGCTTAGCCTGCCTTGGAGAGGTTTCGGAATCCCAGTGGATGGAAGAGAAGGAAAGGCGCAGCATACTCAGGAAGGTTATGGATTGCGTATCGGGTAAAATTCCCGTGGTATCCGGGGTAGGGCGGGAAACCGACAGAAGTACGGTCGAAGCTGCCGAATACGCGCAGGAAATCGGTGCCAGCGCTTTGCTTCTGGCACCACAGAAAAAACCGGATGCCACAGAAGAGGAGGTGCTCGGGCGTTTCAGGGCGGTGGATCGCGTGGCGGAGAAGGAGATCATCATACTTGACAACCCCACACTTGGATTTTCCCGCTTATCCATCCCGCTGATCGAAAGAATCCTTGGCGATTGCAGCATGGTGACGGGCATCAAAGTTGAAGATCAGCCTTCACAGGAGAAGATAGCCGCTTTGAGGAAAGCATTCGGGAAAGAGCTGGCAATCTATGGGGCAACCAACGGGAGGAACCTTTACTGGGAAATGGAACTTGGAATAGATGGAATTCTCACGTCCGCGCCTGTCCCCTTCCATCTCGTCGAGCTATGGAAGCTTTACCGGAGCGGCAATAAGGAAAGAGCCCTGGATCTGTTCCTGAAGACCCTTCCGCTTGCGGTGTATACGCCGGAAAGGACAGTAGCAGTTAAAAAGGAGATTTTGAAGCTCTTGGGCATCTTTAAGGAGAGTACTGTGCGGATTCCTGGAGGCGATTTGCCGGATCATATGAAGAAGGATGTTGCCGCAATGCTTGACTGGACGGGCAGGATGACAGAATCCTTCACCCAGGGAAAATATGCCTGAAGGCTGATTTCAGGCCATGGATATAGATCGGGTGATATACGATTTCATGCGCTCGGGACATAAACAAAACCCCGCCTGAGGAAAATTTATCATATACGTGGGCATAACTTTTCTACTCTATGAGTAAAAGGACATCCGAATGCCAAGATTATCACTTCAAATAATTGTAGAATCAGCCGATTTCAGGCCGGAGAATGTTGTGGAACTGGCCAGAGAACAGAACGTTGAGATGGATCTGTTCATAGTCAACCCTAAAGACAGGACGATTGAAGGATTCATGAGTGAGGGGGGAAGCGTTGTCCGGGTAAACGGATCAGGTGACTTCCTGAAGGATCTGCAGGATACGCTCGATAATTCTCCAGGCGAGTATTTTGCCATCGTCAGATCCAACCGTATCTGTTCCATGGAAACGATAACCCGGATGATTGAGGAAGCAGAGCACGGTTACGACATTGTTGTGGCTTCCCGCTATTCTGATAAAAAGAGGAGATTCGATCTAAAGACTGCAATAATAAAATTACTGGTCAGGGAGATGAACGTAATCTCAGATCCCCTCTCCCCGTTCTTCATCGCAAGGAAGAGCATGCTTTACGGGATAGACCTTAGCACTTCGCCGGAAACCATTCTCCCTGAACTCATCATCAAAAACAGGTCTGCACGAATTTCGGAGATACAGTATGGCAGGGAAATATCTGCCAGGGCTTTTGCAGGAGGCTTCTTTGCATATGCATTCAGCCTGCTCAGGCTTTCGAGATACCGTGCTGTGAAGTTTGGGCTGGTCGGAATTACGGGAATAGGAATAAACGAGGGTGCGGAATACCTTTTCCACAGCCTCTCCGGCTTGATCATACCCGTTGCACTGCTGCTTTCCATTGAGATGTCAATCCTTTGGAATTTCACTTTCAACAACGTATGGACTTTTTCTGACAGGAGGCATGGATCGGTAATCCTGAGGCTGCTCAGGTATAACACCGTCACAGCACTTGGGGCGACCGTGAATTACGTGGTGGGTCTTTCGCTCGTCCCTTTCATGTTCTACCTTTACGCAAACCTGATTGGGATATTTCTGGGTTTCCTGGTGAATTACCTTGGCATTGACTACCTGGTATGGAAAATAGAAAAAGACTGACAGCACAGGCTCTGCTGCTGACAGTTAAAGCCAACGCGAAACGCGGGGTTAAATTCCTGATCGCCGGCATTGGAGGATTCCTTTTTGTCGAACTCCTTCTCTACATCGGCATAAGGCTTTTTTCGACATCGGCGCTGCCGGAAATTGATGTCGTTTCCGCATTCCTGAGCGTCATGTTCGGCTTCTCCATAAACGAACACTGGTCAACTGCAGGGGATGGATACCACCCAAAGGGGGCACTGAAGTGGGTAGAAAGGCTCCTCCTATTCGAGGGAGTGTATGCCTTCGGTAATGTCGTTTCCATAGCCGTGCAACTGTTTCTGTTCTATTATTTTGGCATTCTTCCCTACATCGGCACTTTCATAGGAACTCTGGTAGCCTTCCCCCTAAATTACCTGATCAGCATGAAGATAGTCTGGAAGATTGATATCATGGTGAGGCAGGCATGATTTGCAGCGCAGGCTTATACAATTGCCAGTGGAGAAACAGGCGATCCCGTCCCGCCTGACAGAGCAAGCGGAGCGCAAATGAACAGAAATTCGTAAACACCGCTGGAGCACACTTCGTCCAGCTTCATATTGTCAATGATCCTCATGCCGTTTATAGTGATGAGGTACTGGTGTACCGGAAGCACTGCGCCCCTGATCTCGGGCGGAGAAACCTCGCTTGATGGGGAATCGGATCCCGAGAGTGAAAACATGTTCCTGACCAGCCACCTGGCGCATTCCATTCCTATCCCTGAGGACCTTTCATAAAAACCAGAGAACCTGTCAGGGTCATTCCACAACCGGCTCGCACCAGTGTACAGGAATACCGCATCCCCCTTTTCAGGGGCAATTTCATGCTCCCGGAAGAATGTTGAAATCTCCTTTTCAGATGGTCCGGAATCCTCCACTACGTCAACGCCTCTGATGGATGGAAGATCGATGATTAACCCGCGGGTGACTATGGGAGGGGTCGAATCTATGCCCAGTATGGAAGACCCGCGCGGGCCTATGACATCCGATGCATTGTGGCCGTTATAGAGCCTGCCTCCGATTGAGATGTGATTCAGCGAGTCGAGGTGGGTACCGGAGTGATCCGAGAGTTCGAGCCGCCCTATATTCGCGCCGAACTTGTTCTCCGTCTCACCTTTGAAAGGGGAGTGATAATCTGTCGATCTCAACGAAGTAGTGAAAAAATAAGAACCATGAGTCTGCCTGTATGCCATTCTCTCGCTCATCGGATGTGAGAGCCTGAATATTTTTCCCAGTTTTGGCATCTGCAATGATCGAATTATCTTTTCACCGGAAATGTGATTGAGTGTTCCGTTCTGATCGTCCTGCCCGAATGGGGCCGGAAACCAGTCGCGGTCAATTTCCTCG
>JAJYPW010000140.1 GCA_021795055.1 Thermoplasmata archaeon | reverse complement strand
ACGGATTTTATTGCATCGACAATGCCGCCATAGCCTGTGCATCTGCAGATGTTGCCTGACAGCGACTCTCTTATTTCGAGTTCGTCGGGTTTCTGCTTTTTCCTCAGAAGAGAATAGCTGGAGATCAGCATACCGGAGGTGCAGAAACCGCACTGAAGTCCGTGCTTGTCGAGGAACTGATCTTTCAGTTTCTTCATTAGGGGATCTTCAGAGAGCCCCTCCAGGGTCTTCACTTCCTTACCATTCGCCTGAGCGGCCAGCACAGTGCAGGATTTTACCGGTCTCCCGTCAAGAAGAACTGTGCATGCTCCGCAGTTGCTGGTGTCACATCCGATATGCGTGGCCGTCTGATCGGCCAGTTCCCTGACAAGATCGACAAGCAGGGTTCTCGCCTCCACTTCTGCTTTAAACTGCTTTCCGTTCAGATTCAACTCCATCTTTACCTTTTTCATGCAATATCCACCCCCGCTCTGCGCACTGCCGTTGTCAGTGCATTGTTTACCAGCAAAGAGGAAACATGTTTCCTGTAATCTGCGCTGGCGAAGAAATCAGATCCCGGGTTTATCTGTGATTTCACCAGGGAAGCTGCCCCCTTTATTGTTTCAGAATTTGCCCTCTTCCCTTTAAGGAAGGCGTCGACCCCTTCCAGGATCATGGGTGCTGAAAACACTGAGCCAAGCACCGTTCTTGAGTTTTTGAAACTACCAGAATCATCCAGTTCGACCATCGCAGCAACGGAAGCAAGGGAAAAATCCCCGGCGCTCTTTCTCTGCTTAACGAAGGCAGAGGACACATTCCCATCTCCTCTGTTAATCCTGACCGAGGCCAGCGTATCGCTGTGATCCATCTGTGTGGAAAAGGCACCCTTGAAGAATGTGGAAGCTCTTTCTACCCTCTCCCCTTTTGATCCCAGCACGGTGAACCCTGCATCCATTGCGACCATTACCGGGGGCAGGTCATTTCCCGGATCAGCATGCGCCAAGTTCCCGCCCACGGTTCCCATGTTCCTAACAAGCGGGTCCGCTATGCTCAAGGCAGCATCATGAAGGATCGGAAACGATTCTGCAACAAGGGAGTTTGCCTCAAGTTCGCCCACCCTGTATGTTGCGCCAATTTCGAGGGAATTCTTTTCCTGCCTGATTCCTCCCGCCCCCTTGATTCCGGAGATGTCTATCAGCAGATCAACGCTCATGATCCTCGTCTTAAGCAGAGGTATCAGGCTCTGCCCTCCGGCAAGAATCTTTGAATTTTCCTCCTCCGACAGCGTTTTGGCAGCCTCCCTGAAGGAGGACACCCTTATATAATCAAAATTACCAGGCGTCAGTCCCATAAAATAATGAAGTAACTCTTAGTATTAATCCGTTTTTTATTGTTTTCCTGCATTCATATTCTTGACTTTAATTATTTCCGACAGGATACTGATGGCGATTTCCGCAGGCGTGATTGAACCGATGTCAATGCCTATCGGGGCATGAATCCCCTTCAGGAAAGATTCCGGTATACCACCCTTCCGAAGGTCAGCCATATCCTTTTCAACCCTCTTCCTGCTTGCCATGAGACCGACGTATCTTGCGGCAGTATTCTGCAGTTTTGCCAGGACCTCTATGTCCCTCGCGCCCTTGGTCAGAATTACGATGTAGTCATCCCTTGTGGTATTGAACCTGGAAAGATCAAAGTTCAGGTCTTCTATGAATTCATCCGGGGTGTCGTCCAGCCTGGTAGGACTGATGAGTGTGGTACTGAAGCCAAGTTTTTTTGCCATGTCGAGGAGGCATGACTGTACCTCATCCCTTCCCCCCTGGCCAATGATTATGAGCCTCTGTTCTGCCATGTACGGATCAAGAAATATTTCAAGGTTTCCGCCGCAAAACGTCTCGACAAAAACTTCATTTTCGCTCAGGTTTTTGATCGATTTCAGGTCCGTCGAGGAGTTCTCGAGGTGCACTTTCACGGATACAGGGATGCCGGTTGACATTGCCTTCGAAACGTATGGCGAAACAGCCGATTCAGGACAGCCCCCGCCGAATCCGCCCGCTAGAAGTTTTCCGTCCGGGGAATATAGAGTCTTGAAGCCAGGCTTTGCAAGCGTGGATCCTTCGCTTCTCACGACGGTGGCGAGCAGGAAAGGCTTTCCCTCATTCTTGAGCCTGTAAGCCATTTCAAGGGTATCGTCATTCACAGATATCGAAGTGAATCCACTATTAATTGGTATCTGTACATTGGATTCTGAAAGTGCTGGACCACTTTTTTCGTTATCCTATCTCCATGTGATATGTTTGGATTTCTGAGCCTTCTCCCGGGCACCTGGCTTCCGATAAGTGGATCTTTTAACGTGCATTAGAATAAGATTAGCTTTGCAGGATACAGGGCAATTCGACTGCCAGGGAAATGCCTGCAAAAAAATCATGAAGACTGCGGGTTCAATTTATCTATGCGCTGGCAATCTCTAATACGGATAAGTTATGGAATTCAGTGGCTCAGTTATCGTATCCGCACCTGCCTCCAGTGTTGTTGAACTTCTTTCAGATACAAAGAGTGTACTTGATGCCCTCCCAGGTATCCAGTCAAGTGAAATCAAGGACG
>JAJYPW010000017.1 GCA_021795055.1 Thermoplasmata archaeon | reverse complement strand
GATTTCCGGAGCAGATGGGACTGAGATGGCATACGCTTCGAACGATGTTATGCACAACAATGCATAATGTTTCGAGAACGGTTGCAGAGACCACATTGTCCGAAAACTAAAAGAAATGCAGGATTTCTTGAAAAATATTATGTAAAACTCCAAGAGTTACAGATTAAACGGCACCGGGATGTCAAAACGGATTGAGATATCGTTCGCGAACCAGGTTGCCCTGATGAGTTCTTATCCCGCTCTTCAGGAGAAGTGCCTGATATTGATCCGTCAAGTAAATACTCCCCTCCTCTATTTTGGACGGCACACCCATGTTACACCAGATTCCAGCATTCCGCCGGTCAGCTTCAGCAACTATCTTATATAGATAAAGTTTCTAGCTGCCATAGGGTTCGTATATGGGCTATTCAACCTTGAAAGGTATTGCGGCAATAGTTGTGGCGATCGCTGTTATTACAATGTCGCTAACCACCGTTTCGTCGGCAGAGTTCAGCAGAAGCACTCACACTACTGGATTTAACATCAACACACCGGTTCATCTCGCGGCATATAACGATTATGCGCCTTCGTGGAAGTCGACGATCTCGGGAGATCCGACCATTATCGGCCCCCCGATTCTGGGCGGCCAGAATATTAGTGTATTACTGAGCCTGTATCCTTCGAACCTCTCAGAACTGACCTATTTCCTGTCAGGTCTCAGCAACCCCGTCTCAGGCTTTTATCACCACTATCTCAGCCAGGCGCAGTTCATTGCACAGTATTCACCTTCTCCCCTGGTATATTCCTACCTGGAGAAGTATTATGCAGGGAAGGGACTCACAATTACAACCTACAAAGACAGAATGACAATGGGAATATCAGGAACACCTGACGAAATCGGCAGTGCATTCAACACAACAATCGTCCAGTATTCTTATGGTGGGCTGTCATTCTACGGCCCAACTACTGCACCAGGTATACCATCCGCAGTGATGAAATACGTCGCGGACCTAAAGGGCTTCTCCGACTTTTCAAGGTACATCCTTTCTACCCATTCGGGATCGATTTATTCCGCAGGCGGTGCAACATCTGCCGGTTCTTATGACGGATACCTGCTTCCTGCCACATACAATGGTCTTCAGCTGATCTTCGGTCCTGATACACAGATGGCCTATCAGGAGCAACCTCTGCTCAGTCAATACGGGTATCCCACAGGGCAGTCTGAAGCAACGATCCTCTGGAGCGGTCAATATACGGGAAGCCCTATCAACACGCCATTTGGAACACTCAATCAAAACCAGTATGTTGGCCCATTCGTGTATGGGGATATATATTCGTATTATAATGAAACACTCCCTTCCGGGCAGCCCCACAGCACTGTGGTTGCTGTTCCGTTGAATAATGCGCCGTCGCCCGGGCCGCTTGCGTCGTATGATTCAACTGGAGCATCACTGGAAAATACGCTGGATCTGGAAATGCTAGGCAGCACGGCACCAGGATCGACAATTTATAACGTATATTGGAACGTGCCATCCATCAGCGGCCTGGATTCCGCGTTTTCCTACATCCTGAATTCCCTTCCCAGTGTTTCGGTCATCTCCAACTCATGGGGGGCAAACGACCAGAATGATACTACCTGGTATAACAACCTCATGGAGGCCCAGGCAAGGGGAATAACCGTACTTGTGGCAAGTGGAGACTCGGGAGACAATGCCGCCAGCTCGAAGGCATTCAACACCCTGCTATGGTATCCGGCCACTATGGCATACGACTCCTTCGGTGATATAGCGGTTGGAGGTACCAATCTTTCATTGACCAACACACTGGCCATAGAAAAGCAGTCCAACTGGTATATCCCTGCATCTGAAACCGCCCTGCGCGGCCCTCTGGGGACGACATCAGGTGTCAGTAATGTGACCAATGAGCCGTCTTGGCAGAAGGACACATCGGCGAACATTCAGATTATGAACAATGTGTACAATAACCATGGCAGGGGAGTACCGGATATCTCCGCTATAGCGAACAACACCATGATAACCATTAGCGTGAATGGAAACCGTTATTATGCAACAAACGCAACCAGCGGCAACCCGTTCTATTACGTTTTCGGGACCAGTGTTGCCTGCCCGGTAGTCGCGGGAATAATGTCAGAGATCGACCATGTCCTCCTGAAGGAGGGCCAGCCAATTTTGGGATTTGCAGATCCCACAATTTACAATCTGGGCAACATAGAGTATTCCGTCAACCCTCCACATGGATCAATGCCGTTTTCTCCGGTGCTTTACGGGCATAACGCAATCTATTCTGCCGGGTACGGATACACTCTTCTGAATGGATGGGGAACTATCAACGCCTATAACTTCACGACTTCGAACGAACTGCTCAAAACCTACAACGTGACATTCCATGAAAATGGCCTCAAAAACGGTACTTCATGGCAAGTTACGATCAACGGGACCACGTATCAGTCATCTAACATAACACTTACAGT
Organism: Thermoplasmata archaeon; assembly: GCA_021795055.1. Lineage (GTDB taxonomy): Archaea > Thermoplasmatota > Thermoplasmata > Thermoplasmatales > Thermoplasmataceae > JACWAH01. The sequence continues at coordinate 8,790 of JAJYPW010000017.1, read as the reverse complement.
ACCGCTTCCAAACGGAACATACTCGTACACTGCCAGTGCCTCCTCTTACACATTTTCCAGTAATTCCACCATATTTGTGGTTGACGGAGGCAGCGTGTCAATCACCGCGAATTTCACTGCCCAGCCTGCTGACTCTTTCATTGAGGCGATCATCGTCATAGGAGCAATCCTCGTGGTAATACTTGCCATAGTCGGGGCACTGGCTTCCGCGTCGAGAAAGAGGAATCAGCCGTGAAGCTTAGGTGGAGTCTTCCCCTGCACGAAGGCTAAAAACCACACGAATAGGCCACCGGTAACAGGTGGCCTTGCATTTTTCCTATTCGTGTCAGATTTACTTCTTCGGAAATGCTTTCAGTTGCAGCTTCTTATAGCGCACGGAGAACGGTATAACCCAAATTCAATTATCCGAATGCAGTGAGAAGTCTTAACGCCTGCAGGGATAATACCAATGACTGAAATTCAGGCTCATGGGCCCGGAAAGAGAGGTCAATGCGATATCTCCTTAAAAACGGCGTAGATTTTGTCGTTGGGAAAGTGAATGCTCCTGGCCGCTTCCCCCTTTCTGTCCTTCATTATCTCCTCGGTACTCCGGGATGCCCTCATTACGGAGAAATATACCCCTTGCCTGTTCCTCACAAACACCATTTCTCCAGGCCTTATTCCACTGTCCATGGAAACTATGCCCGCAGCGAAAAGATTTGCGCCATCCACCAGATGGGAAACGGCTCCATCGTCGACCTCTATCCAGTTTCGTTTTGGCGGGTAGGCATTCAATGCCTGGAGGGACGGGAAAAAATTCTCTCCACGGTACGCAAGAGGCTTGCCGTTGACCAGAAAGAATTCGCCGTCCTTCCTTGTTTCAACCTCTATTTTGGACTCCGACAGGCCGCTCATTCCAAAACCTGTTACCATCTCGATTATCGCACTGCTCTCTTTTTTGGATATAAAGTGTCTTGACATCAACATTCCTCAGATATATGCCTTCAGGGACTCAAAGATATTACTGAATGCTTCTCCTCCCGCCTTCAAGAGGTTTTCAACTATTGGCCTAATCTTCTCTCCCAGATCAACGGAAGCCCTTTCAAACATCCACTCCCTCCCCTTCAGCCCATCGGTGGCCACAAGGAAGGCATAACAAACAGCTTCAGACTTTGCCGAAAGTTTTATGGAAGAGACCGCTTCCTTCACAGCAGCATCGCGTCCATCGGCCCTGTATGCTTTGAGGAGCCTGAGCATAAGCGATGCCCCGTCGGACCAGGCGAGCACGTCAATGTCCGCCGTTACGTTCCTGGCCTGAAGCCTGTGTTGTAAGGTCTCAATCTGCTTTAGTGGGTTTCCCTTCAGCCCATCCAATGGGGCGCCGGGAAACAGCGATCCAAGAATCCTCTCGGAATATTGGGGCCAGAGCAACTCTAGCAGTTTACCTATGCTGGGAGAGTCAAGCTTTATGCCTCCCCTTTCAACGATCAAAGGCAGAAGTACTCCAGTGTCAAAAGGGGCGACCTTGAATTCCTGCAGGAAGGCTCCCGCTGTATCGAATATATTCTGCCCGATTACATACGCGCCGCCTTTCATGGATGTATCGATGTGCTTCACTCTTGCAGATCTGATAAACTCCCTATCTGTGATTTTTCCTGCGAAGTAATCAGCAAGAGCCTTTTCGCGGGAGAGATCTATCCAGTCGCTGAATGAGAACTTGAAAGAAAAGTCCTTTATGGGATTCTTGGACAGGATGTGTTTGAGCACCTTGCTCAGTGTGCTCTCTGTGGAGCTTTCAAATATTCGCATCACCCTGTCCCCCAGGTAGAGGACATCAAAATAAAGGTCACCGGATCCTATTTGTACGGCATCTCCGATCCCAAATGCGATCTTCTCATCCTTCAGGCAGTCAGCAAAGAATTCCTGCTCTGGAGAGGAACCCTTGCAAGATGCCAGGTAGAAGTTTGTCGAAGAGAAGATCCTCACGTCCCTGTTTGTGGCGAGCGAATAGAAAGCAAGCATCCTCCACATCGGATTGATGGAGTTTTGTATACCGGCAAGCACGGAAGGATCAGCATTTGCACGTTTTGCGTACTCAACGCTTCCGTATGCTGTGGTGAATATTCCCACCATCGGGACGGAATTGGATTCCAGCACTTCATGGGATTCTGCCAGCCCCTTGAGGAACTGGTCAGATGATCTGGCAAACTTGTCATAATCCTCAAGTGATTCTATTGCGCTGAGTTTCTTCCGGTAAGACGCGAAAGGACAGAACATTCCACCGTCAATGCAATCAGGAACGAGCTTGGACGGCTCGCTCAATGCAGCCTCAATCCTCGCAAGAAGTTCGTTCTGTTCCTTCTTCGACTTGGACTTAAGCTTCATCTGCTCTAGCGCCTGTCCAGCACTCTCAGGGCCTCCGCCCTCACCGTAACCGGAATGGGTATCATGGATTCGACAAGCTGGACAGTCACCTCTTCCTTTGCTTTGTCTATGGACATTATTTTTGCCTTCTCCCCCTTGAATGGCCCGTCAATGAGTTCAACAAACGATCCAAGCTCAAGCCCAGAAACTGCAGGCTTTGGAGTAAGGTAATGGGAGATTTCTTCGAATTTTATGTCACCTTCAACAATCCCCTTGAAGCCCTTGATGCCCTTGGCGATAAACCCCACCCTGTCAGGATGCATTGTTTCAACGAAAACATATCCCCTAAGATCCTTTGGCGACACTATGCTCATTATTTCATTATCAGTGTCATTTGTGCCTGCAATCCTTCTTTCATCCATATCCTTGTAGCTCTTGTTTGATATATCCACGGATACCTGAAGTTCATTTCCTACGGTAGTCTTCAGTGCTATGAAGACAGGCATCAGGATGATGGATATTGTTCCCTTTTCAGCGTTGAGGCCGTCCTTCGATTCAACAAAGTAATCCAACTTCATTGAATCGCCCTTGAACCCTCCTCGGGGTGTCTTGATGATGAGGGAAAGCGTTTCGAGATCGTCCCCTCTCACGCTGAATTCTAAATTAATCGACTTTGGTTCCACAGAAGAGGAGTTGATCTCTGCAGTCTTCTTCCCTTCAATGGATATTCCCCACTCTATCAACCCCTCCTTCTGCTTGAAAGAGGTTGAAATTGCGATCTTGAAGTCTCTTTCCTTTGGATGGGTATTCTTTATCGAGATCGGGATGGTGAGAGTCCTGCCGCATCCGGCTATGATATTGTCTGATCCGACGCTGATCCATTCATTCAAAGTCTTTTCCATAAATCCGCACCTACTGGAGGCCAGTATAGAGGGTTATAAGATAGATGACAAACCCAAGAACCCCAAGGAATATGATGCCCATCCCGGTAATAAATACTATCTTCACGTATTCCTCGCTCGTAGGCTTTCTCGCCATTTTCAGTATTCTGGCATACTTTCCCTTGCCTATGTTGGAAAACCTTCTTTCAACCTTCTTCTGAACATCCAGAAGAGAATCTTCAATTGCCATCTTTTACCATCCAACATTATTATCCATTATAACATTTTTCCTGATCGTACGCATGGCGATTCGTATTCAGGAACTCGAAGTAAATTACGACAAAAAAGGCGAATAACAACGGCTCAAGCAAAAGACCAGCCGACCACAATCGCGTGCAAGCCATCACCGGGTGGAATCGGCTGGGTTTAAAAATGAACTGTGATCGGCAGTCGATCACAGTCTCCTGTTCAGTCCTTTTTTTCCTGCAGGAATTGGCCAATAACCTCCGGACCCGTGGAATGAAGCCTCAGCGCAGTGGAGAAGATGCCGTCCTTCACCTCCCTCGGGATGAGCTCTATCGAATGCGTGGTAGACGAATCGTACTTGGCTGAAGGATATTTCCGCAGAAGTGCGTCCTTCAGCTCTTCGGTGCATGCGATTTCCAGGACCATCATACCTGCAAACTTTTCCCTGGCAATTTCAGCCAGACCTGCCGCTTTCAGTTTTTCCAGCCGTTCCTCATTTACCCAAACGTCTATCTTTATTCCGCCATCTTTGGTCATGATGCAAGCACCTCCATCTTTTGAAGGTTGAATACAGGCTGCCTGGAATTGAGGTATTCATTTGTCACAAAGGGTGAACCGAAACCGTATTTATCGGCGCTGCTCATTACGACGTCAAACACCTCAGGCCGCATCACTCTCTTGGTAGGCTTGACACCATCAGTCAATATGCTTCTTATAAGCGTGCCGCTGAAATTCTGGCTTTGGTTTTCATGGCCGCAAAGCGCTTCATTGGTTACCTCATTGCAGACCGGGCAGTACCAGTTTTCCCTGAGAAAGACGGGTTTTATCTTGAGCTTGTCCCTCTCCGCCTTGAGCACATCCTGCGCATCGTAAGGTTTGTAGAAGTTTCCGACTCCTGCATGATCCCTTCCGAACATATGGTGAGTGCACCCAAGGTTTGTCCTCAGTATCGCATGGAATATTGCTTCCCTTGGCCCGGCATATCTCATGTCCCATAGCGTGAACGTTACCATATGGACATTGTCCTTGAAGTAGCCACCCTTTCTCAACGCATCCTGGCCAAGGAGGATAGCCTCATCGATGTAGTCGCCTGTTCTCTTCTCGCCTATTATTGCATTCACCAGCACTCCTGTGTGTATCTCATCGACCGGCATATCCTCATTCGCTGCAAACCATGCCTGTTTCATCAATGACTCGTGCCCGCTGTGGGGGACATTCCTGGTCTGATGGGCAACGACATTCTTCCAGTTCTTCATTGCAAACGCCTGGCGATGCTGCAAAGGGGTCTTCCAGAACTCGGAGAAAGGCTCGTTGAACACAGGTTCGTTCACCAGATTGATCCGCCCGGCAACGAAGTCGCCGCTGTACTCCATAGTCCTTTTTACGCCAGGGTGCTTCGGGTCCCTGGTTCCGTATGCCATCTCAGCCATCTTGCCAAGGTCATAAGAAAAGAATTCGTCTATGTCCAGCGTGGCTAGAGGTGCCCCAAGGTATTCGAGAAGCACACTGTCACTAGGCTTGAGTCCCAGCCTCTTGATTTCCTCCTGCTTCACGTCCAGCACAATGGGAATGCTCCAGAGTGACCCGTCCGGCAACTCCATCCTGCTGAGGGTGGAGGTCACTTCATCCCTTCCCATAAACCCTGAAACCGGCGTGAAGAACCCGTAGGCCATGCTAATGACCTCATGTGCAATTTCCCTCCTTACCGGGAGAACCGGGAGGCCATGCAGCTTTTTCTCCACTTCTCCCTTCATTATGTGCTCTACGACAGGTTTGTCGTTGTGACCCAGATTGTTCATGGGGCAACACCTTCGTTACCTATCAGGACGTGCACGGGCGCCTTTTCGAAGGACCAGAGCCTGGAATCCGCATCAAACTGGGACAGTACGAAGACATTCCAGTTCTTGTCGTCGATCGAGGGGAAATCCGATCTATAATAATAGCCGGGCCACCTTGTCTCTTCCCTGAACATCGTATGCCTCAGCACTGCTTCTGCCGTAAGAACCCTGTGGTTGAGTTCCCACCCCCTCTGCAGCTGGTGCAAATCTTCAGCCCCGAGGAGTGGCAGGTCTTCCTTTAGCATGCTCAGAAGTTCAAGGCCACGGTTCATGTTCACCAGGTTGGTGGTGTACAGTGTCGAGACCCCGCCGGCATACTCGTCCATTATCTTCTCGAGCCTCTTAAGCCCCTGGCTGGGATACAGGTAGTATGGCGAAACAGTTCCCTTTGTGATGAAAGTATGTCCTATCTCGTAATTTTCAAGAGGCTGGAAAATGTCGTTTTTAAGTTTTTCAATTTCTTGATCATCGATAGCCGGTAGCCGGTCCTTGCTTTCATGCACAAATTTGGCTGCGCTCTTTCCTGCGATTCTGCCCTCCGCAAACGATCCCGAAGAGAACTTGTGCGCAGCTCCTCCGGCTGCATCACCGGCCGCGAAAAGACCGGTGATGGTAGTCATGCGGTTCCAGCCCCACTGGTAATCCTCGGGCGCAATATCTGATGGTCCGCTGACCCATGTCCCTGCATTGACTGCATGGGATCCCATGATATACGGTTCGGTCGGTACAAGCTCAGACCATTTTTCCTTCGGATCAGTGTTCTGGGACGCCCAAACCATTGCCTGGCTCACGGTCATGTCAAGAAAGTCTTCCCAGCCCGCTTCCTCTTTTTCCTCCGTATCAAGCACCTTTTCAGTGTGCATAATTATGGGGTTCTTCCCCCCCTTGATCTCCTCGATCATCAGGTGGTTCCTGAGGCATGTTGGCATGGGCTTGGCATCTGCATACTTGCCGTATTTGGCCCTCAACTTTTCCCTGTCATTATCATACAGTTGGTCATTGGAGTTGGTTGCGTATGACTTTAGATAGAGGAACCACGAACCTACCGGTCCGTAGCCATCCTTGAACCTGGTGGGCACAAGCCTGACCTCCATCTGCACCATCTTCGCGCCTGCCATTATGGGAAGGGCATAGGCCGAACCCGTGCTCCATGGGGAGTACCATGTTCTTCCCCAGCCTTCGCCTACTGATCTCGGGCGAAAGATGTGCGTCGCTCCGCCGGAGGCAAGTATAACTGCCCTGCTTCGGAAAACCCAGAAAGATCCATCCCGGACATTAAATCCAACCGCTCCGGCAATCCTGTTGCTGTTCTTCGGATCCTTGATCAGATGTGTTATCATGATCCTGTTATAGACTTCCGAAGCTGCCTTTTTTGCTGCCTCTGCCACTATCGGCTTGTAGCTTTCCCCGTGGATTAGAATCTGCCATTTACCTTCCCTCAGGTATTTCCCGGAAGCATCCTTCATTATGGGCAGACCCCACTCCTCCAGGAGATGGACAGACGAATCCACATGCCTTGCCACATCGTAAACCAGGTCTTCCCTGACGAGCCCCATCAGATCACCTCTCACGTACCTGACAAAATCCTCAGGGGTGTTCTGATTCCATCTCATTCCCAGGTACGTGTTGATAGCGGAGAGCCCCATGGCGACGGCTCCACTGCGATCGATATTTGCCTTTTCCGCAATGACAATCTTGAGATCCTTCCCCCATGTCCTTGCTTCATAGGCTGCACCGCATCCCGCCATGCCCCCTCCGACAATCAGAATATCCGATTCAACCGTGTGCAATTGCATATCTCATCGCCCCCCATTGCCGGCATTAGTCTGCAGAGTCGGCAGATCATTTCCCGTGAGCAATTCTTCCGGTTCCATGGAAAGCTCCTGCCCATCAATGTCCCCATTTCCATTGAGGTCCGGTATTTCTATGGAGTCCCACCGGGTTGTCCTTATGGGGAAACTGAACTCCTTCTTCCTGCTATCCCTATACTTTATTTTCCACTTTATCGTATTCAATTTCTCGTCCCTGGATACGGAGATTTCAGATCCAAGAGGGGATATGTCTGCATACGGCCTTGCCTCAATTGCGTTTTCCGGACAGGCTTTCACGCATGAGAGACATTCCCAGCACATGTCCGGCTCGATGTTGTATGCCTTCTGAAGCACCGGATCTACCCGCATAATGTCGCTTGGGCAGATTTCCTCGCATTTTCCGTTGTTCTTGCATTTTGAAGCTATCACAAACGTGGGCATCTTCAGCACCCCTGCGGATATTCGCTTGCGTATCTGTCAGGAAATTCGGACAGTTTTCCTATACAAATTTCCGCGGCGTCCGAGGATCTCGTGTCGCAGCCATGGCCTCCTCCTGCAAAAGTCGTCTTTTCCATAATTATCTGCTCTAAATCGTAAAATGAGTAATAAGACACCTACCGAATCCATGAGGTATCTTCTGCAATATCCCCCTCCAGGACCCCAAAAAAAGGCAATTCACGGAAACCTGTCATCGACTTGCGAATCATGGAAATTTATAGAGGCCAGCCTCCATTGGACCGACGACAAGGAAGCTAATGACAACGATTGCAAGGATAAGCAGGGAGACAACAGCAAACATCCTATCCCTGTTCAGTGCGAACTGCATTGCCGTAAAGCAGGTTCTCACGATGGGTATTGCCATCAGTATAACAATACCGGATGCCAGCAGAACTGAAGCAATTTCCTCCGCAAGGCTGCTTTGCAGCCCAAGCTCAATCAGATCGGCTCCCCCATTCCACCCGTTCGTGGTAACGTTGATTGAAATCCATGCATCGCCCGCCATGAAAACCAGAATCAACGCCCCTGCGATCAAAGAAAAGAGGCTTGCGATCACCCCGTAGTACAGAATTCCACGGATTGCAGATTTAATCCCGGATTCATTCATATGGTAACTGCCCCTTTTCCTATCATCTCTATCCCTACGGCGACTATCACTAATATGAAAATTGCTTTGAGGGTAGTTGGCCTGGCGATTCTCATCATTTTCCTTCCGTAAATGGAACCGATAACAATACCTGCCGCAACAGGGGCAACCAGTAGAGGGTAGACATATCCGCACAGGAGGTAAACACCCAGGCTGGCAGCCGCAGTTGTTCCCAGCATAAAATTGCTGGTAGCGACCGTAACCCTGAAGGGGAGCTTCATAACTCCATTCATAGCAATGCCGTTGAATACCCCTCCGCCTATCCCAAGCAGCCCGGACAATATTCCTGCAATAAACATCAATCCCAGACCTTTCCCTACGCTGTCAGGGGAATAGTAAACCTGTGTCCCGCACGCGGGATCGTAGTAGCTGGAATCCAGTTCAAGCGAAGAAGATTTCCTTTTCTTTCGATCGGGAAATTTCTCCTCGTTTTTTTTCCCCATGGCCAGGTCTAAGGCACAGAACAGCATCGCTATCCCGAAGATCACAAAGATGATCCATTCATAGCCCCCCCCCCTGGTAATCAG